>CAZVZH010000005.1:36516-39621 GCA_964630705.1 uncultured Saprospiraceae bacterium
AACAACGGCGACCAAAAAGGAAAAGCCCGTTTCAAACTTATCTACTACAACCGGTATAACGCCGGCTGGGGTTACACCATTCCGTCTATCCTCACCCTCGGAGCTGCCAACGTGCTGGCCCTCCCTGCAGGTGTGACGCGTTCAGACGTCGAGTTACAAATGGAAATCACCGACAACAACGGTAAAGTTCTATCGCGCTACCGGGCGCCAGGTTCCGGAAAGGCGAAAGTGGCCATGTATCACGGATACAGTAGCTTCAGTGCCTTGCGCAAGGCCAATCTTTTGGCTTTACAAAATGCTATGCAAAGTATACAACTACAGTTGGCCGCCGACTTGCCCGAACTCCGGGCCCAACTGCTTGATCTACCATCGAAATAAAGCCCAACAACTCTGCCACCCAGATAACTGTTTAAGAGGCTGTTTGTAATGTGTCTGTCGAATGCTCAAAGAGCGCTTTAGTGCCCGGCAAGGCAAATTAAAACGGCCTCTTAACTTTGTAAAAAATTTAAACTGCCCATGTTTAACATCCGGCCGGCCCTGTACGGGCTTTTACTGACAGCCTGCGGAGCTTGTCAGAACAACCAACAAAATTCCAACGCTACTGACAGCCAGGCTTCGCCCGCCAAAAATTTGATGGCCACGCCCGATGCTAAACGGAAAACAATCGTTTTTTTTGGCACCAGCCTGACAGCGGCCTACCAACTTTCTCCCGAGCAAGGCTTTCCCGCGCTTATTCAGCAAAAAATCGATAGCCTAAACCTTCCGTACCAGTGTGTAAATGCCGGACTTAGCGGAGAAACCAGCGTTGATGGCAAAAACCGTATCGACTGGGTTTTGCAGCAACCCGTCGATATCTTCGTACTGGAGCTCGGCGCCAACGATGCCTTGCGTGGGCTGCCGGTGGAAACGGCTAAACACAACTTGCAAACCATTATCGACCGGGTAAAAAGCAAGTACCCCGATTGTCAGTTCCTTATTGTAGGCATGCAAGCCCCACCGAATCTGGGAGCCTCTTACACAAAAGCATTTGCCAGCATGTTCCCCGACCTGGCTAAAACAAACCAGGCAGCTTTGGTGCCTTTTTTGCTGGAAGGCGTTGGCGGCGAACCCTCACTCAACCTGTCCGATGGTATTCACCCGAATGAAGCCGGGCACCAGATTTTGGCTGAAAATGTTTGGAAGGTTCTAAAATCCATGTTGTAATGCGCCGCTATTATGCCCGCATTTAAACAAACCCTAACGAGGCATTAAAAAATTCTTTGATCCCACACGGCGTTTACTCGGACAAATAACTAATCCATTACGGCCTACAACCCGCCCATTATGGAACTCAAATCAGCACTCAACGCAATCAAACAAAGTATTTCCCAGGGCGACCTGGAAGCAGCCTACGACCAACTGACCGCCGTAGTTGTGGCCAACTCTGATGAATATGCTGATCTGGCCGATATTATCCGAGTCAACCAGGCTGACCTGTATCAGGTTAAGGCACTAATGCTAAAAGGTACGCTATCTGCAGAAGACCTTCGGCTGGCCAACAACCAATTGGCTGACAAGGCCCTGCAAATTGTCCGCCAGCTGGAAACAGGAAAATTTATTCCGGAACAAGATATCCAGCCAACCAGCTCCAAAGCACTCTGGTACTATCTGGTTGGAGCAGTTATCGCCCTTAGCGGCGCAGCGCTTCTCTGGATTTTTTTAGGAAAAAAAGAACCCTCCGACGGCTGTCCGGTATTTAGCCCCACGGCCGAGTTGAAAGTGCTGATCCTGCCATTTAAACAAACCGGCAAGGAAAAACAAAGCGACCCGGCCTACGATATCATGGACGGCCTCAACGATCTGATCGAAAAAACCCCCGGCCTTCGGGTACGCGCCATTGCCAATGTCAAGAAGAAATACGATATCGAAAACGAATATCCCAACTCCGCACAAGCTGTAGAAATAGCCCGGAATTGTGGCGCTCAAATGCTCGTCTGGGGCAAAATCCGGCAGGTGAGCGCGGAAAACTATACGGTCGATATGCGCTACCGCTTGCTCGATGCTGGCGGCGTGCGTTTTGCCGGCGATACCATTATCAACCGGCTGCTCACCGTAACGGAAGAAGCGAACTGGGTGAGCGACGTGCAGGCCATCAGCCGTTTGCTCTATCTGGTTTTAGCCAACCAGTTGCAAGTTCAAATTGCCGCCGATTTTCTCGACCAGCTATCGCCCTCCTCCACGACCGACGCAGCGATTTCGCCTGAAGTGGATTCCTCTAAAAGTCTGGTTTTGGCCGATTATTATCTTCGAAACAAAGCGCCCGAAAAAGCCCTGGCCGAATACGACAAAATTTTGGAACACTACCCCGACCATGCCACTGCCCGTACTAAACGGGGCGCCTTGCTGCTGCAACAAAAAGAATTCAGCGCCGCAGCCCGCGATCTGGAAGCTGTACCGCTAAAAGACTTCCGGACCAGCACCGCGCTGCGCAAAGCCCGTATCCAGGCCATGTTGGAAAGTGCACAGCCCGATAAAGCCCGGCAAGAGTTGGAAGCCGGAAGAGACGCCGGCCAGCTCGACAGCAACTGGGTACAACAAAAAGCCCGGGAAGTGCAAGACAGTACCCGTACGCTGAAAGCCCGGCGCGACCAGATGGAACGCAAAGCGGCTACTACGAACAACCCTACCGATCAGCTCGTTGCCGCAAAAGCCAATCTGGGCTTGGGCGAAACAAGCGGCGCCCTCAAGTACGCCACGCAAGTGTTGCGCAACAATCCCCGCAACACGGAGGCCGTTCAAATCGCGGTAGACGCCCAAATTCAACAAGGCGATACCGCTAAAGCAATCAAAATTATTAACCAGGCTACCCGCTCGGGCGCCAGCCTGAAAAGCGTACAACTACCGGTAATCCAAAAGGCGCCACTTCCGGATGGAAGAAAGCAGTAAGCATATAGCTTATCCGAACAAATTACCCTGCTCGGCAAAACGCCGTGGGTTTTCATGGCGCAACAGCGCCATTTTTGTTTCCAAGCCATAAAAATATCCACGCAATTCACCTGCTTTTCCAATAACCCGATGGCAGGGAACTACAATCGCCACTGGGTTTAACCGGTTGGCCAAACCCAC
>CAZVZH010000005.1:39721-54399 GCA_964630705.1 uncultured Saprospiraceae bacterium
GCCTCCATGGTCACCAGCTGCGGCGTCATCAAAGGCACGGTAGTCGTCAGACGCATCTGCCAGTTTTGGCTAGCTTGGGGGTTCGCTTGAATAAAACTGTTATAACCCTGAAAAAAACGCGCCGCCACGGAGTCCAGCGTCACTTCAATGGGCAGTCCCAATGGGGCTTGCACCAAGCTCAACAGGTCGCGTTGCAACTGTTCGTTGGTAGCGCCTAAAGACGCCGATTCTTCACCGCGAAACATTGGAAGGTAAATGCTGACATCAGCGCATTGTTGGTTGCTGACGCAGTAGCGTTTCACGTAAGGCTGAATGCCGGCTGTCCAGTCCTTTGCTGGAGCGTCGTTGCGCAACTGACAGGCGCCAGTACTCAGCAACGCGCACAGAAGCCAACTGTTTAAAAACAATTTTTTCATGGTTGAAACACAAACGTTTAGTTTGCCGCAAAGGTAGAACAGCACTGTCGCAAACGCGACGCTTATTCTTCCGAATCGCCATTTACGGCTTCTATGGCCGATTGTTTTTCAAACATTTCAGCATAATACCCTCCCCGGGCCACCAGCTGCTCGTGTGTGCCGGCTTCGACGATGCGATGATCGTCGAGCACCAGGATGGTGTCAAACTGCAACATGCTGTAAATCCGGTGGGTAATGATGATTGCTGATTTGTTGGCCAGCGCGCCATCCAGGTGCCCAAGTATTCGGCTTTCGGTATGGGTGTCTACGGCGGAGAGGCAGTCGTCGAGCAAGATAATGTCCGGTTTTTTGGCAAATGCCCGAGCGATGCTCACCCGTTGTTTTTGCCCGCCGGAAAGCGTCACGCCGCGTTCGCCGACCAAGGTTTCGTAGCCTTTAGGCAAACCGATAATGTCGTGGTGTACAGCCGCACTTTTGGCAAAATATTCCGCTTCCTCCTGACTGATGCCCTGGCGCCCGAAAGCAATATTTCCGAGTACAGTATCGGAAAACAGAAAAACGTCTTGCGGTACGTAGCCGATGTGGCGGCGCAACCGGGAAAGATCGTGCTCCCGGATGTCTTTGCCATCGATCAGGATGCACCCTTCGGTCACGTCGTACATACGCACCAGCAGGTCGGCTATCGTAGTTTTTCCGGCTCCGGTACGACCGAATATAGCCAATTTTTGGCCCGGTTTTATTTCAAAAGAGATGTTTTCCAGCGCTTTTATCCCAGTATCCGGGTAGACGAAACTGACATTTTCAAAAACAATATGGCCGCGAAAGCCGGCGTCCCCGGCCGTTTCCGGCGTATCGGTTGGATTGACAATCGACGGTTGGGTTTGCAAAAATTCGTTGATTCGTTTTTGCGAAGCTTCCGCTTGTTGGGTCAGCGAAGCGATCCACCCAATGGCTGTGACCGGCCAGGTAAGCATGTTGATATAAATCACAAACTCGGCAATATTGCCCGCTGTAATATTCCCTTGCACCACCTGCAGACCGCCGACATAAACCGTGATGATGGTACTGGCGCCCACCATAAGCAGCATCAGGGGAAAGAAAAAAGCGTCGACCCGGATTAGGCCCAGCGATTTTTGGCGGTACACTTCGCTTTGCTCCGCGAAGTGGGCGCCCATGGCCTGCTCCTGCGCATAACTTTTTACCACCCGAATGCCACTGTACACCTCCTGAGCCGTGCTGGTAAGCGTGGCCAGTTGGCGCTGAATTTTTTCGCTGCGTTTGTTGATAATCGTGCTCACAAAATAAATCGAGATGCTCAGAAAGGGCAGGGGCAGCAGGGACCAAAGCGTCAGGGGCACGCTCACGCGCAGCATCGACGAAATCGTGAGCACAAACAAAAAACTGAGGTCGAGGCCGTACAGGATCGTCGGCCCCAAAAACATCCGCACCTTGGAGACATCCTCGGAAATACGCGACATCAGGTCGCCTGTACTGTTGCGTTTGAAAAACGCGAGATCGAGTTTTTCGTAGTGCGCAAAAATCTCCTTGCGCATGTCGTACTCGATCAGGCGGCTCATAACGATGATCGTTTGCCGCATAAAAAACATAAAAAGCCCCATCAGCAGCGCCAGCGCAATCAAACCTGCGCCGAACCAGGCGATCTGGCCGCCCAATTCTTCAAATGCTTCGGGGTGCGCCGCGATGCCACCGGTTTCTTTGTAGTGTTGGACTTGTACGACCACCGTATCAAGCGCTTCACGGATCACCTTGGGCTGCCACACCCGGAACCAGTTGGCAAAACCGACAAACACAATACCGAGTAAAAAACGCCAGCGGTATTTCCAGAAAAATTTATTGAGGTAGGAGAGTTGTTTCATAGCGTGAAAAGTGGGTGGCACAGGGCGCGCAGGGAATTTGGCTCAACAGCCAAACAGCGAAAAACGTTGCAAAAATACGGGCAAACTGCCGCGCTATTCCGAAACATAAAATATCGTGTCAATTTTTTCCCGGGCGCCCAAGGCAATTTCCAGCTGCATACTCCCAAACACATTGTGCGGGAAGTAGAGGCTGTCGTATCCCAACGCGATCAGCCAGTGTTTGCCTTCAGGCACGGGCTCCAGGCAACCCCGCGCGTCGGCGCCAGTCGTGAAAATTTTGTCAAAATAGGCGTCCGGCTGGTGGTAGCCCGGAAAAGAATCGGCGTTGAATTTTACGTACACCCGGGCCTGCGGAATCGGCTGGTGGTGGTGTTGGGTACGCACGCAAATGCGCGTAGGCAAGGGCAAATATTCCGGTTCAGCCGGGCGGCAACTGCCCGTCCAGACTGCGCCGGAGAGTAGGAGCGCGAGCAAAAGCGTAAGATAAACAGGTTTCATAGCGAATATTGATCGTGGCGGCTTGAGGCTGCCCAAAAGGGCTATTCGTAAAACGCCCTGAATGGCCGAGGGTTGTGACGGGCTTCAAAGTTTTCTTTAATTTTGTGCCGCCCAAATTCTACTTATTTTTTTGCCTTAACCACCCGGACCGGGCCGTTTGCCCACCCGTTCCACAAAACGCACCACCACACATGGCCACAGCCAAAAAAGCACCCGATAACGGCGTTTCCCCGCCTTTCAACCCGCCCGGCACGCGCATCGTCACACTCGACGAGTTTATCATCCGCTCCGAAAAAGATTTTGACTACGCCACAGGCGAGCTGACCGGTTTGCTGCGCGACATCGGCGTGGCCGCCAAAATTATCAACCGGGAAGTCAACAAAGCCGGCCTGGTCAACATCCTTGGCGTAGCCGACAGCGGCGACAACACTTCCGGCGACCGCCAACAGAAACTGGACGTATACGCCAACGAAAAATTGATCGAATGCCTCAAAAACAGCGGCGAATGTTGCGCCATCGCTTCGGAGGAAAACGAGGATATCATTCAAATTCCAGCCGCCGGTTCTAAAAAAAGCAATTACGTCGTGCTGTTCGACCCGCTCGACGGCTCGTCCAACATCGATGTAAATGTATCGGTCGGCACCATTTTCGCCATCTACCGCCGCAAAAGCGACCCTTCCGGCCCAGCCACCCGCGAAGATTTCCTGCAACCGGGCACCAAACAGGTGGCCGCCGGCTATGTGCTCTACGGCACTTCCACCATTCTGGTGTACACCACCGGACGCGGCGTCAACGGCTTCACCCTCGACCCCAGCATCGGCGAATTTTGCCTCAGCCACCGCAAACTGCGCATTCCGGAAAACGGGCAGACCTACTCCGTCAACCAGGGCTACTACTCCAAATTCGATCTGGAAATGCGCCGCTACATCGACAACTGCAGCGACCAGAACTACGGCCTGCGCTACATTGGCTCCATGGTCAGCGATATCCACCGGCTGCTCATTCAAGGCGGTATTTTCCTCTACCCCAGCACACGAAAATACCCCAAAGGAAAACTCCGGCTCCTCTACGAATGCAACCCGCTTTCCATGGTGGTCGAACAAGCCGGCGGCAAATCGATCAACACCCAACTCAACCGCATCCTCGACCTCGTACCGAAAGAACTGCACCAGCGCAGCACCATCGCCATCGGCTCGCCAGCTATGGTGGATGAACTCAAAGCCTTTATCGAACGTTACTCTGCGCTGCCTTTGTAAAACCGGCAGCGGCTGCCCATGTTTTTTCTCCTGGCTTGTTGGCTGGCCATATCGCCATATGCCAGCCTGCACCTCCAATTGAGCAATGTACAACCCGCCTCCGGGCAGTTGTACATTGCTGTTTTTGATTCGAAATCTAGCTTTTTAAACGTCGAAAAAGCCCGGCATAAAATGATTGTTCCCGTCGAGAAAACCGGTGAAATCGAACTGGTTTTCCAAGGGATTCCCAAGGGCACCTACGCCATCAGCTGCTTCCACGACCAAAACAACAACGGCCGGCTCGATAAAAACTGGCTGGGCATTCCAACAGAGGCTTATTGTTTTTCTAACAACGCCCGGCCCCGCTTCCGGGCCCCGAGCTGGGAAGAGGCCCGCTGCACCGTCGCCGCCGGGAAAACTAGCCTTCGGCTGCGACTGGAAAAATGGTAATTTTGCCCAACGGGTCCGACCCGGTTTTCCCATTCATCAGCCTCCGCCCCAGGCGGGCACAACTACCGTCCGAATGATCCGCGCAGAAAATATTTTTAAATCCTTTGAAGCCCAACAAGTCCTCAAGGATATTTCTTTCACTTTCGAAGCCGGAAAGTGCAACCTCATCATCGGCCGCAGCGGCTCGGGGAAAACCGTGTTGATGAAAATTCTGGTTGGGTTGCTTCAGCCCAGCAAAGGAACGGTTTGGTACGATGACGTTGATTTTACCGGACTCGACAAGCGCGACAAGCGGGCTATACGCATGAAAATCGGGATGTTGTTCCAAGGCTCCGCACTGTTCGACTCGCTGACCGTCGAACAAAACATTCGCTTCCCCCTCGACATGTTTACCAACAAAACGCCAAAGGAAAAACTCGACCGCGTCAACTACTGCCTGGAACGAGTCAACCTCACCGGCAACAACCGGAAATTCCCCTCCGAACTTTCCGGCGGCATGCAAAAACGGGTAGGCATCGCCCGGGCCATCGTCCTGCAACCCAAATACCTCTTTTGCGACGAACCCAACTCCGGCCTCGACCCCAAAACCGCCCTCGTCATCGACGAACTCATCCGCAGTATCACCATCGAAAACAACATCACCACCATCATCAACACCCACGATATGAACTCCGTGATGGAAAATGGCGATAACATCTGCTTCCTCTTCAACGGCCAACTTGAATGGACCGGTAACCGCGATGAAGTGCTGGAAAGCGCCAATGAAAACTTGCAGTCGTTCATCTTCGCCTCGCCGTTTTTGCAGCGCCTGCGCGATGCGGCAATTCGGTGAGTGGGGGGCAAGGTCATTACAACTCCCGCACCGCCAGCCAAGCCATCAAACCCATTCCCGTTTCCAGTGCCGCTTCGTCGATATCAAAGGTGTTGGTATGCACCGGCGAAGTAATCCCGCGCGCTGGGTTTCCCGTGCCTAAGCGGTAAAAACAAGCGGGAATTTGCTGCGAGTACCAGGCAAAGTCTTCCGCAGTCATGCGCAAGGGCAACTCGACCACGCGTTCCGGCCCGAGGTATTCGCGGGCCCAACTTTGAGCGCGGCGGGTGAGCGCCGCGTCGTTGTACAAGACGGGATAACCTTTCACTATGTTGAACTCGCAGGCGCCACCCATGCTTTTAGCTACTTGCCCGGCTATGCGCACCATGCGCTTATGAGCATCGGCCCGCCACTTTTCGTCCATGGTGCGGAAAGTGCCCTCCAGTTTGACTTCATTTGGAATGACATTGGTAGCCCCGCCTACGGAGTTGATTTTTCCAAAACTTAACACCGTGGGAATCGTAGGGTCGGCGTACCGGCTTACAATTTGTTGCAAAGCCATCAGCAGTTGTGCGGCAATAGCCACGGGGTCGATCACCTCCTGCGGCATGGCTGCGTGCCCGCCCCGGCCTTTCACCGTTACGTAAATTTCATCGGCCGAGGCCATGTACATGCCCGGCCGAAAGCCTACCATGCCGGCCGGCAAGGGTGGGTGTACATGCTGGCCGAAGATACCCGCCGGCCGGGGGCGCTGCAACACGCCTTCACGGATCATCAGGCTGGCGCCACCGGGCAGGCGCTCTTCGCCAGGCTGAAAAATACATTTGACCGTACCGGAAAACTGGTCGCGCAGGGTATGCAAAATACGAGCGGCGCCCAACAAAGCCGCAGTGTGCACATCGTGACCACAAGCATGCATCACGCCAGGGTTTTGCGATTTATAGGGCGCTTCATTGGCTTCCTGGATGGGCAGAGCATCCATATCGGCGCGGAGGGCCACCACTTTGCGGCGCGGATTTTTTCCTTTGATCAAAGCCACCACACCCGTGCCGGCTATGCCCCTGCGATGCTCAATGCCCCATTCCGCCAGGCGCGCAGCAACATAAGCGCCCGTTTGAATTTCTTCAAACGACAACTCCGGATGGGCGTGCAAATGGCGGCGGTAGCCGACTACATCGGCTTGAAATTGTGCGGCCAGGGCCTGTATTTGCTGGTGCTGCTGCATACGCTATCGTCCGGTAATTGACAAGAAATACATCGTGAAGCCTTTGCGCGGATCGCTGGGGCGCTTGGTTTCGTACAAAATCCGGATGGTATTCTGGCCCGGCCGCAACCACTCGCGTTGGATCGGCAACACCGCCTCTTCCACGCCCGAACTCTGGTTGGGGGGTAGCCAAACGGCGTTTTGTCCGTTGAACAACACGAGAGCCTCCCGGTTGGTATCAACCCAGCGCGTGCGCACGGTGAGCTCGATTTGGTCGTTGGTAAACAAGGCTTCCGGCAGGGTCATGTGGTAATCTTTCGACTCTATTTTGTTGTCGTCGCAGCCGAGCTCCACCACCAGGTTTTGCCGCACGGGCTTGGGCTGGGAGTGGTCCCAACCGAATACCATGAGGCTGCCGGCCATGGAGGCGTCGGGGTAATAATGCATGTTTTGGTACACCCAGAGCAGGGCCCGTTCGTCGGTAAACACATTTTCGAGGTAGTAATCGGCCAGAAGCCAGCCCCGGGGCGCCGATTCAACGGTGCGCACCAATTCTTCAAATGTCGAAGCGCTGAGCTTGCCCTCGGGGTCGGGCTCATTGAGTTTGTATTGTTTTTCGCGGGTATCGTAATGTACCTGCCTGAACCACAGCACATTTTCTTTGGACATATAATACGATACTGCAGTGGGTACCGTCGACATCATCAGGTCGCCCGGCTTGCGATATCGCTCGACGTAGGCGCAGGCCTCTTTCCAGTTGGTAAACGACCAGCTGGCAATCCGCTGATCGACAATATGGCCCTCCAACTTGCGCGCCAGCGCCAGATCGGCCACGTCGTCCCAATGCACATTTCCTAGAATCAAAAAAAACGGCGCAACAAGCAGCAACCCGCCGACAAACCGGGGCGCCCGGCCCTGCAACCACTTCCAGATTTGGTAGAAAAATACGCCAGCAGCGATGAAAAAGTACGGGTAAACAAAAATCAGATACCGCCGCAAAGAGGGTTCGCGAAACACAAAGCTCAACAGCAAAAAAGGCACCGCCAAACTGCAAATCACCCACAACCCGGAGTGCGGGCGCAGCCAAAAAGCCACAACCAGCCCCGCCAGCGCCGGCAGGTACAACCAGTTCAAGTCGAAGGCCACAAGGCTGTGGTAGAGTTGAAAGGTATCCCAGGGCATATCCCGGGTAAGTGCTGCCAGCCGCGTCCAGTCGGGTATCGCCCAATCGGCAATGTTGGACAGGAGAAAAGGCGCCATCATTTTTTTCATGGCCGCGCCCAAAGGCGGCACGAAAACGATCAGGAGCAAGGGCAGTGTCAGCCCGCTCATCCAGGCCCACTTGGGCCGGTCGCCGGCTTCTGTACCATTCCAATAGCTGCCGGCCAAACGCACCAAACTGTAAACACCAATAGTAAACAAAAAGAAAAACGCCAATTGGTGCGATAAAAATGTCAGCAGCCCCACCACCGGCAACCACAGGAATGCGCGCTTCGAAATACCCCGGCGCACCCAAAATGACGGCGCCTCTGGCTTGGCCTGTGCCGACTCGAATGCCAATAAAAAAACCACACCAAGCAAGAGGTAAAACATCCCCAGCGGCGCATAATTGCGGCAGACCCTCGACCAAAAAATCAGGTAAAGCGAAAAAGTGGCGCCGGCTGCTGCGAACAACCCTACATAGCGGTTGAACAAACGCGCGCCGATCCTATAGCTCATGTATACCAAGCCCAAGCCAAACAAAACACTGGGGAAACGCGCCCAAAAAACCGTGGCGCCAAAGGCCGCAAAACCGGGCAGCAGGGTCAGCGTGAGCAGTATACCATTGTTGTCGTCGGTGAGCAGCGGGCCATCGCCTTCCACAAAATTTTTAGCCCGCATCACGTGCACATACTCATCCATCCAAAGGCTAAGGTCCGTCAGGTGGAGCACCCGAAGCAGTAAGCCGAGCAACAGCAGGACGACCAACCCGACCAGCGCTTGTTTTCGCGTCAGCGGTTCCGGGTCGGGTCGGGTCTCCGGGCTGGGCGTTTCGGGAGTTTCTATCCGTTCCGCGACTTCGACCGGCGGAGCAGAGCGGTATTTTTTTTTGCGCGCCATGGTAACTTGCGTTCGTCTTGAATTCCCGGTTTTGGGACGATGGGGAACAGGCGTTCGGCCCGGCGGATTAGCCGGCTGGCGAGGCACAAGTATCGGGAAAAAATCGGAAAGCGCCCTACCTTTACCCCGTGAGCAATATCGGTCACCTCCTTCAACACTACCGGCGGCACCCGGCAGTCGATCAACTGCTGAACGGCCTGCAAACGCCGCAAGGGCGCATGGTGCTTTCCGGCCTCATCGGCGCGCAGGAAGCCTTCGCGCTCGCGGCCAGCGTTTCGGCCAGCGGCCGGAATATGTTGTACGTGGCGGAAAGCCGGGAATCAGCCGCCTACCTGCTCAACGATTTGCAAGGAATTTTGCCGGGGTCGCCCGTGCATTTTTTCCCCGACAGCTTCAAGCGCCCGGCTGTATTCGACGACCTCAACCCAACCAACATCCTCCAGCGCTCCGAAACGATCAGCCAGATCGCCAACCCCTCGCCCGGAGCGCCAAACTGGGTGGTCATCAGCTACCCGGAAGCGTTGTTTGAAAAAGTAGTGGCGCCGGAAGTGCTGGCCCAAAGCCAGATCGAGATCAAAACCGGCGAGCGGCTCGACATCGATTTTGCCATCCAGGTGCTGGTGGAATACGGTTTCGAACGAACCGATTTTGTATACGAACCCGGCCAGTTTAGTATTCGCGGCGGCATCGTCGACTTGTTTTCTTTCGGCAACGAACTGCCTTACCGCATCGAATTGTTCGACGACGAGGTGGAAAGTATCCGCACCTTCGACCCGCTCACCCAACTTTCCAAACAGTCGCTGGGCCGTGTGCGCATCGTTCCCAATTTGAACACCCGCTTCCGTCCCGAACAAAAAGTATCGCTGTTTCAGGTGCTGCCGGCCGAAACAGTCATTTGGGTGCGCGACGTTCAGTTTATGCTCGACCGCCTGCAGTATTGTTTTGAAAAAGCCGAACAATACGCCGCCAAAATAAGCGCCTTCGATGCGGCCGAGCTGCGCGAACTGTTTCGCGACCGGGCTTTCGTGTATCCCGGCGACGTGCTCGAAGATGTGCGCGAGCATACGATCGTTTTTTTGGAAAAGCCGGCTCCAACTGTTTTGGAAATGTTGACATGAGCCTATCGTTTTTCGGAGACATTTAAAATCGGGACTGCCGCGTCCGCCTCAAATATCTTCTCACCAGATAGGCGATACTAAAAAAAACTAACCAGGAAAATGCAAGCGGCCGAATCAGGCGCAGTTGCCAAAAACGCTGTGCCCTGGCGTAGGCAGCCTGCTCTCGTTTTTCACGCTCCAAAATTTGTTGCTCATCCTCCACGACGCATTCCCAGAGCATCACCCGTATTCGGCCTGCCGTGTCCAGCGGAGGGGCTTTATACAGAAATAATTGGTTAGTTTCAGGAGCATAATAATGCTCAAGCCCGTATTTCAAAGCGGTATTTAACACGCCAACAAATGCGTTGTAGCGGGCCTTGGGCGTAAAGCTGGCGGCAATGCCCCGCACAGTATCGCGGGTTTCGGCCAATAGCCGGGCTGCCCGTTCCAACCTGTCGCTGGTGCGCATATCGCCGGTTGGGTCGCCGCCCCAAAACAAGGGAATATTTGTCCGATTGGGCGGATCAAATAGATACGGGCTCAGCTTGGGATCGGGCTTTTCCAGGCAGAACAACCGGACCATCACCATTTTTTTAAACACGCCTTCGCTGGCCATCCAGGCGTAGCAAAGCGGAAACAACAAGTTCAGGCTGATCAGCCCGGGTACATACCAACGAAAATTCAAATAGCGCATACCGCCAAGATGCCGTGCGGTCGTTTTTTGGCGCTCAAACCGTCACCGAGCGCAACACCGTCCACCGCAGCAGCAACTCCAGCAACAGCAGGAAAACTGCCGCCCCCACCAGCCAGTGAAAATACTCGGTGGTCCGCCGAACAATGCTGATGTCCATTTTGGTTTTTTCCAACTGGTCGATTTCCGCGTAAATGCCCTTCAGTTCTTCCTCCGACCAGGCCCGGTAAAATTTTCCGCCGGTTACGGACGCAATTTTTTCCAACAGCTCGGTGTCGAACTCCATGCGCCGGGGAGCGAAATCATAGCTGCCGTCGGGGTAGCGGTGCGCGGGCGACATGACGATCCCGTTGGTGCCGATGCCCACGGTGTACACCCGGATGCCAAGCGTTTGGGCAATTTCAGCAGCCTGGAGCGGGGTGATGTAGCCTTCGTTGTTTTCACCGTCGGTGAGCAGGATTACCACTTTGCTTTTCGACGGACTGTCTTTCAGCCGGTTGATAGCGGTGGCTAAGCCCATGCCGATGGCCGTGCCGTCGCGCAGGCGGCCCACCTCCAGGTTGCGCAGAAACTGCTGCACGATGCGGCGGTCGGTGGTCAGCGGACATTGGGTGAACGCTTCGGCGGAAAAGGCCACGAGCCCCAGGCGATCGTAGGGGCGTTTGTCGACGAATTCGGCGGCCACGCGCTTGGCCACCTGAAGCCGGTCGGGCTCAAAATCGCGACTGAGCATGCTGGGCGAAATGTCGAGCGCCAGCACGATATCGATTGCGTCGGCCTGAATTTTTTGCTCCTGCCATTGGCGCTGCGGGCGGGCCATTGCCAGCGCCAGCAGCCCGAGCGCAGCCCACCGCAGCCACGGCAGCCAGCGTCGCGCATGCACCCGCCAGGTTGCTCCGCCGGGTACGGCCGGCCGCTCCGGCAACAAAAACACCAGGCGCCGCTGCCGACTGCCACGGCCCTGCCGACGGATGAGCAGCGGCAGGAGGAGCAACAAGAGCAGCCAGAGTGGTTGAGCCAAAGTCACGGTCAATTACGATTGTGCAGTTGAAGTTTCGGTTTCCGGGCTCGGGGCCAGCGGCCGGGTAGCGTCGATCAGGCGGCGCGCAGCGTCGAGCGCCGGTTGGTGGAAATAATTGGGCGGATTACTCTTGGCAAATTTAGCCAGATCAGCCCAGCGGAGCAGTTCGGCCAGCGGAGTTAAAAATTCGGCGGGAAGGTCGGTATGGACCAATTGCCGCAGGATATCGTCGGTAGGCGATTCCAGGGCAGGTATTTGATACCGGCGTTCCAGGTATTCGCGCACAATATGCGTCAGTTCGGAATAGTATGTTTTTAGCTCCCCTTGCTGCCAGTGTTGCTGGCGTTCGAGCGCTTCCAGGCGGAGCAAGGCCAGGGTGTGCGGAGGGTGTTGAAGCCGGCGCTCGCCGCGAAGCCCATTTTTTTTCGGCCTGTACAACAGCCACCAAATAACCACGGCGAGTACGAGGATGCCCAACATAATTGGCCACCAGCGCCGCAAATGATCGAACCAGTTGGCTGGTTCCGGATAAAAAGGCTTGAGGTCGGCAAGTCCTTCCATGTCATCGGGTGAAGGGGTAGGAACCACCCGGAGTTCCAGGGGATTTGTCAGCAAGATTTCGCCGCGGCTTAGTCGAATAGGCAGCTGGGGCAGCGCTAATTGGGCCGAGTCGAAAGCGATAAAGGACACATCATTTTGCCAGTAGTTTCCACGGCGCTCCCAACCGCTTTGTTGCAGCAGGTTGCGCTGCGGGAGCAGGCTGTCCCAGACCGACCAGTCGACAGCCTGCGGCTGTTCATACGCCCCGGGCAGGCTGAGGTGCAACACAAAAGGGTTGCCGGTTTCCACATAACCGCTGTCGAAGGCTGCCACGGCGCCGGTTTGGGCGCGCAGCATCGCTGGTCCGCCAAACAAAAGGAGGACCAACAATGCAAGTGGGGTCAGCAGGTTCAAACGCTTGGGCATGGCCGTCGGGCAGTGTAGTTTTTTTAAAAAATCATTATCCGTGGGTAATGGTATGTGCGCGTTGCTCAAAAAAGCGCAAAAGGGCTTGGGTATACGAATCCGCGCCTGAAATGCTTAAAAAATCGGCGCCGGCGCGGTTGAATATTTCGTGGTTAGCGCGTAGGCGTTCATCGAAACGCTGGGTATAGGCGCGGCGAAAAACGGGGTCGGTCGTATCCACCCAGCCCTGGTCGCCGGTTTCGCTGTCGGCTACGCGCAACAGGCCAACATCGGGAAGCGCGCGTTCGCGAGGATCCCAACAGTGCAGGCCGATACAATCGTGCCGGCGGGCCAAAATACGAAGCGCTTGCTCGAAATCGGGGGCGATAAAATCGGACAGGATAAAACACACGCTGCGTTTGCGGAGCACATTCCGGGTGTATTGGAGGGTGGCGGCCAGGTCGGTGCCCCGGCCCGCCGGTTCCAGGTGTAGCAGTTCGCGGATGATGCGCAGGGTATGCTGCCGGCCTTTTTGGGGGGGGATAAAACGCTCCACGCGATCGGTGAACAGCAGCAGTCCAACCTTGTCGTTGTTCGAAATGGCGGAAAAGGCCAGCACCGCGCAGATTTCCGTCATCAGGTCTTTTTTCAATTGGTCGCCGCTGCCCCAAAAAGCAGACCGGCTAAGGTCGACGAGCAACATGACGGTGAGTTCCCGTTCTTCTTCAAAAATTTTTATGTGCGGTTCGCCGGTGCGGGCGGTCACGTTCCAATCGATGGCGCGCACGTCGTCGCCGGGCTGGTACACCCGCACCTCGCTGAACGACATGCCCCGGCCCTTGAATGCGCTGTGGTATCCGCCGGTGAACAGGTGCCGGCTAAGGCCACGGGTTTTGATCTCTACTTTCCGTACTTTTTTAAGCAGTTCGGTCGTGTCCATAACAGGTGTCTACTTGACCAAGTCGGCGATTGGGTTGTTGCGGCGCATGTAGGGTTTGAGGGTGTCGTAGGGGATGGTCAGGTGGTATTGCCCATACACGGGGTGAAAGTGCGTGCTCAGTTCGAGGCCGTCGCGCCGGATGGTAAACATGGGGAAACCGTCTTTTTGCAACCACTCCCGGAATTTTGGGTCGGCGGCAAATTTGTTCATTTTGGGCGACTCCTTGCGGGCATAGTCGGCAAACCATTCCTGAGCATTAAAGCCGCGATTGAACAAATCGTCGAAGGTGATTTCTTTTCCCGAGCGCAAATCGAAGTTGAAAGAAAGGCCGCTTGTTTGTGCTTTCCAGGATTCAGCGAAGGTGAGGTAGCCGCAAAAAATCGTTTCGGTCCAGCAGGTGATTTCATACCAGGCACTGGCACGCAGGGCATTTCGAAACTCCGGCTTGTTGGGCTTTTTTTGCGCTTGAACGGTTGCTTTGCACTGAGCAAACCACTCGGTCACCCGTTGGTCGAGCACGGTGTTACAGCCGCCGCAATCGGTGCGGGGGTAGAGCGCATCGAAGCTGCTTGTATAGTCGGCATATTCCAGACAACCGACGGTGTATTGGTAGCGCTGGATAAATTTGATGGTTCGTTTTTCACCGGAGCCCACCCATTGGCAATCGGAACTCTGCGGATTTTTAAGGCTGCCTTGCAGGTGTGCGGCAGTTTTTCCATTGGGGAGCAGGGCTTGCAATTCGTAGTGATCGTCGGGGAAAATTTTTCCTTTGAGCGTATAGGTTCTATCGTCTGCTTCTATCCAGAGGTAGCCGTTCAGCGCGCCGTTATTGACGCGGGCGAGCGTCAGGTCGACGCGCAAATTATTCCAACGAGCTACGTAGCGGCTCACCCATTTGTTATCGCCGCAAGGCTCGCGCAACGCTGCTGGCGATTTGGCTTCCCGAGCCTCCAGGCGGCTGCCGAGGGTATTGGTGGCGTTGGTCCATTCGGCATCGAGTTGTTCGCCTTGCAGGGTGCCCGTGAGTCGTCCGGTAATCATGCCCTTGTCGTCGCTTTCCGTGAGCACCAGCACCACGCCTTCCAGGCTCCCGCTGAGTTGGAAACGCGTTGTGCTTTCCGGGTAACTAAAAAAACCCCGGCATTGACTGCCGTCGAAGCCCAGGCGGATCAATACTTCCGAAACATCGTCGATCCGGCCACGGAAATAGCGCACCCACTGCAAACGCGTGCCGGCGGGAAACAGGTTAATCACAGCCGTATCGGGTGGCGGGCTGGCGGGTTTGCTGGCACGCGGGGTGTTTTTTTGGGAAAAAACTGCTCCGGGCGCCAACAGTAATGCGAAAAGCAGGGGGCAACCAAATTTTTTCAGGCGAAAAGGAAAATCCACGTTT
>CAZVZH010000005.1:54499-57843 GCA_964630705.1 uncultured Saprospiraceae bacterium
TTAAATGGCAGAAAATCAGGGTACTTCTACCGTGCTAAGTATCTTGTCGATGAGTTGTTCCTGAGTAATATTTTCTGCTTCTGCTTCGTAACTTAAGCCGATTCGGTGGCGCAGCACGTCGGCGCAAATAGCCCGGACGTCTTCCGGCACGATGTATCCCCGGCGTTTCAAAAAGGCCATAGCCCGGGCTGCTTGCGCCAGCGCGATGCTCGCCCGGGGAGATGCCCCATAACTGATGAGCGGACCCAAACTTTTTAATCCGTATTGCGCTGGCTGACGGGTGGCGATCACAATATCGAGGATGTACGCCTCGATTTTTTCGTCCATATAAATTTTGTGCAGCACGTCGCGAGCGCTCAACAACGCCGTTTTGCTCACTACCGGCTGTATGCGCGGATGTTCGCGGTGCAAATTCAACCGAACGATGGCGCGCTCCTCTTCTTTGGAAGGGTAGCCGATACGCACTTTCAGCAGAAAGCGGTCGACCTGGGCTTCGGGCAGCGGGTAGGTGCCCTCCTGCTCGATGGGATTTTGGGTGGCCAGTACTAAAAAAGGCTCGTCGAGCGAAAAGGTTTCCTTGCCGATGGTGACCTGCCGCTCCTGCATAGCTTCCAACAGCGCGCTTTGCACTTTGGCGGGCGCCCGGTTAATTTCATCGGCTAGAACGAAATTGGCAAAAATCGGCCCCTTTTGCACCGAAAATTCAGAGCGCGCCGGGTTGTAAATCTGCGTGCCGATCACGTCGGCCGGTAAAAGATCCGGGGTGAATTGGATGCGACTGAACTGGGCATCTACCGCCTGTGCCAGCGTTTTAATCGCCAGCGTTTTCGCCAGCCCTGGCATACCTTCCAACAAGACATGCCCCCGGGTGAGCAGGCCTATCAGCAACCGTTCCAGCATGGCTTCCTGGCCAATGATTAGTTTGGACATTTCAGCGTGTAGCTTTTCTAAAAAAGCACTTTCCTGCCGGATTTGATGGTTGAGGGTTTCTATGTCGACGTGTTGTTGCATGGGCCAACGGAATTATCTTTTAAAGTGCGCAAAAATAGCGTTGAGCAGGCAGAATCTGGATCATTTTACTACAAACGCGCAGCGAATTTCTCCAAACTGGCGTTTGAACGCAGACGTTAAAATCCATGGCTTGGCGGTTATTTTAAAAAAACAAAGCCACCTGCCAAGCGTTTCACCGCTGTACCTTTGTAAGCGATCCTGGAAATTTTACCACCTTTTACGATAAATATTTGCGCCGTGATACGACCCATTTTTTCCATCTTTTTCAGCCTGTTGTTCATCACCAGTGCGCAGGCGCAGGAACCCGAAGGCGACAACGCTGGCAAACAACTCATCCAGTTCTCCGGCCTGGTCATAACGAATATGGATGGAAACATGGTGCCGGTGCCTTACGCCAGTGTATTTATCCCAGAGAAAAAACGCGGTACATATGCCGATTACCGCGGCTTTTTCACCATTGTCGTGGAAAAAGGCGATGTAATTCGCTTCAACTGCATCGGCTTTCACCCCGTTACCAAAACTGTGCCCGACACCCTCACTCAAAACAGATACTCAATTGTTCAAATCATTGCACAGGATACCCTCACTATCCCTGAAGTGGTGATTTTCCCCTGGCCTTCTAAAGAACACTTCAAAATTGAGTTTTTGAAAATGGATGTAACGCCTGAATTGCAGCGTATTGCCGCTAAAAACGTAGCGAACGAATACCTGGCCGAGGCCCGCAAAAACCCGGATATCGTGCCCTATGGCGGCCGGGAAAGCGCCAATTTTTACTTGCGCCAACAAGCCCGTGAGTACGTGTATATCGGCCAGACACCGCCAATGAATATTTTCAGCCCCTTGGCCTGGGCACAATTTTTCAAGGCCTGGAAAAACGGCGATTTTAAGAAAAAGTAAAGCCTACGCGGCAGCTATTCAGTACACCGAATTTATTTTCAAGGAAACGATTCTGTCATTTTTTTGCCTAACTTTTGGAGGGCTCAGACCTGTGTCTAATCTTTGCCATTAGAATTTGTCTAAATAAAAACAAGATCGTTTCAAGATGAAAATTACACCTTTTATTGGAACAGCAATGCTAGCGCTGGCCCTTTTTGCCACTTCCTCTTGTGAAAAAAATAAAATGCCCTTATCCCCGCCAGCCCAATTCGACGGGGCTACATTTCTAACCAACAGTGCCGAAGAAGCTGCTTTGCGACAAACCCTGGCGAATCTCAGCGCGGAGATGAAAAAGAGCAGATCCGCCGGAGTGACCGTCGACTTCGCTACGCTGAACCAACTATATACTACAGGGACACCTTCGCTGGCAGCTATTACAACTCCCTACTACCACAACCGCATTTCAGGCGCCGAAGGCTGGCTCGACGAATTGGCAAAAGCCAGCGGAAATACCTACCAGCCGGGCTCCCCGCAAAATCAGGGCGGAACGTACGGCGGTTACTTGTTCGACGAGTATGGCCTTGATCTCGAACAAATCATAGAAAAAGGCCTCTTCGGAGCGGCGTTTTACAACCATGCATTCGGGCTTATGCAAAATAACCCTACTCCCGAAACTGCCGACCAGCTGGTATGTATTTTCGGCGCCCATCCCGATTTTCCAAACACCGACAATGCGAATAAAGCCACCAATCCCGATCGATTTATGGCCCAATATGCCGCCCGTCGCGACAAAAATGACGGAACAGGTTTTTATACCCAAATCAAAAATGCCTTCATAAAACTTCAGGCGGCCGAAAAAGCTGGCGATCAGTACCGGGAAGAGCAACAAGAGGCCTTGGAAACAATCCGGATTACCTGGGAAAAAATAAATTTTGCCACGGTAATCAATTACTGCCACTTTACGATTTCCAAACTCAGCGCCACCAACCCTACAGATGTCGATAAAGCTTCGGCGCTACATGCATACGCAGAAGCCGTAGCCTTCGTGCATGGCTGGCGCACCCTACCTACCGCTTCTCGCAGGATCACAGATACGCAAATCGACGAACTGCTGACCTTGCTGCGCGCGCCGTACAACGACACGCCAACAGCCTACCTTTTTTTAACCGATCCGGTAAATCAATTACCACAGCTGACGCAGGTCATCGAAAAACTGAAGTCCATTTACGGATTTTCGGCCCAGGAAATTGAAGACTTTAAGGAAAACTGGGTAACGAAACAAGGGCGCTAAACCCAAAAATGGCGCACCTACACGAACTCGTCCGGCGGCGCCAAACCGCCGGACGAGTTCCGTTACCTCCAACCATTTATTACTATGCCATACTGGAAAATTTTCCGCCTGACTGTGTTGGCGCTCATCTGGCTTCCCCTTTCCTGCGGGAAAGATACCGGCCCTA
>CAZVZH010000006.1:0-53683 GCA_964630705.1 uncultured Saprospiraceae bacterium
GGTATTTTTTGCTCTGAAGAAATAACGGCGCTTATTTTCGCTGAAAATTAGCGCATGGCCAAACGCAAACCCTACCGCTCCGACCAACAGCCTGCTCCAGCGCAGGCGCCTGTTCCGCCCCCAATCCGGGTGCTGGTGTTATACGCATTGGGTCAGCTGGGCTGGTCGTTGGCCAGCTTCGGGGTGGCCAACCTGCTGATCTATTTTTATATGCCGCCGGAAACGGGGGCGCCTTTCTTCCCAACGTATATCCATCAGGGGGCGGTGTTGGGCGTGCTCACGCTGATCGGTGTTTTGAGTGCAGCCGGTCGCGTTTTCGACGCCTTGATCGATCCCCTGGTGGCGAATTGGAGCGACCAGTCGGAAGCGCCAGCAGGCAAACGGCGGTGGTTTATGCTGGTGGGGGCCTTACCTTTTGTACTCAGCGGTTTTCTGGTTTTTTATCCGCTTGGGGTGGGGGAGAGCGCGGCCAATTTCATGTGGCTGGCACTGTGCCTGGCCGTCTATTACTTTTTCTTTACGTTCTATGTAATTCCCTATACAGCATTGATAGCCGAGTTGGGCCACCGCCCCTCTGACCGGATGCTGATCAGTACCTTGCTTTCCGTGACCTGGGCGCTTGGTTTCGTGCTCGGAAACAGCGCTTATGCGTTGCAAAGTTTTTTTGAATCGGGCGGACAGACGCCGGCGCAAGCCTTTCAATTGGCCCAGGCCGTTTTGCAGGGCGTGGCGCTGGTATTTTTACTGTTGCCGGCGTTTTTTTTAAATGAAAAACGGTACGCCCGTCAAGCGCCAGGCGGGCTGGGGCTGCGTCAGTCGCTGGGTGCAGTGCTCGGCAACCGGAATTTTCGGCAGTTTTTGGCTTCCGACCTGTTGTACTGGCTGGCGCTGAGTTTTATTCAACTGGGTGTTGGGTTTTACACGACTTTATTGTTGGAGTTGGACAAAAGTTATGCTTTCACCTTTTCGCTCACCAGTTTTTTGGCCAGTTTCGTTTTTTATGCTCCGGTTAATTTTCTGGCCAAACGAACGGGGAAAAAGCGGCTGATGCTGGTGGCATTTTTACTTTTTGCCCTGCTTTTTTCGGCAGTTGCAGCCATTCCTTTGTTGCCGTGGCCAAAACTTTGGCTGTTGTATAGCTTGGCTATTGGAGCGGCCATCCCCTTGGCTGTTTTTGGCATCGTGCCCAACGCGCTGATCGGCGGCCCGCCGCTCCAGAGGCCGAGCGTCGGTCGCGCTGATCGGCGACGCCGTGGAGTGGGAAGAACGGCAGTCGGGGCGCCAGCTATCAGGCATGTTTTACGGCGTACGGGCTTTCGTGATGAAAGTGGGTATTTCCTTGGCTAATTTACTGTTCCCGTCTTTGTTGCTGCTGGGCAAAAGTTTGGAAAACCCCACAGGGGTGCAAGCCACAGCGCTGGCGGCCCTGGCTTTTTGTTTGTGGGGCTGGCTGTTGTTTCGAAAATTTGACGACCGTTTGGAAGCGACGGGGTAGCGTTATTGGCGCGTGTTCAAAAATCTGTGCCACACCTTGCCTAACCGCTTGATATTCAATTCCTGGATTTAGGTGTGGCACAGATTTTTGAACACGCGCCGTTATTTTACTGCTTCCGCTTGGTAGACAATGTAGTCGGTGTCGCCTTGCCAGGGGAAGGCATCTACCTTTTGGCGGTAATGGCAGCGCACAGTTTTGCCTTCCAGTTGCTGAAGTTGCTGGTACACAGCGCTGTTTTTGGCCGAAAACTCCCAAATACTTTGTTCGGAAAGCATAACGCTGCCGGCCAGGTGGAGTTGGCCTTCATAGGTTTTGAAGAGCACACCTTTTTTGGAAATTTTAAACAACGTGCCCGTGCGCGAGCCCTCGCTGATGGTGTAGGTGCGGTAAATGTAATAGCCGGTTACAAAAAGCAAAAAGCCGACGAGTACCGCCCAAAGGCCGCGGCGAAACCATTTTCGGGCGCTTTGCTTGGCTTGATCGATGGTTGTTGACATATTTTCTGTTGTTGTTGTTGTTGTTGTTGTTCCGTAGGGGCGACCCTCGCGGTTGCCTCCATTCAAACCCCCTTTTTACTGCCCCAAATCTGAATATGCAGTCGGTCGGTGTAATGAAAACCGTATTTTTTACAAATTTCCACCAGCCACTGGCGGCGGCTGGCGAGGGTTTGTCGCTTTCGGCCTTCGGGCATCAGCCAGACTTTTTCCGGCGCAATTTCGTATCGGTGGAGCAGATTCAGCACCTCTTTCAGGTCAGATTTTTCAGCCACGACAAATTTGAAAAAAGCCCGGTCATTTTCTGCGAAAAAACGATAGGCTTTTGGTCGCTCCCGCAGTTTTTGCGGGTTGTTGCTGTTTTCGAGTTTCGGCGAAACGTTGTACTGATCGATCTGGGCGTCCAGTTCCGGAATAGGCACGAGGGTTCCGTTGGTTTCTACTTCAAAGCGAAAAGCCGGATCGCTTTGGCGCAGCCGGTTGGCCAGTGCCGCCAATGCGGGTTGTTGTAGCAGTGGCTCGCCACCCGTGAAGATGACGTTTTTGCAGGGGAAGGCCAACACGCTCTGGGCGGTTTCTTCTATGGTGCAGGGTGCGATCCAGTCTTTTTTATCAAATTTCCGGTAGCCCGGCAGTTGGTCGTTTTCGTGCCTGAACCGGGTTCCTTTCCAGTTCCAGGTATAATCCGTATCGCACCAGATACAGTGCAGGTTGCACAGGCTGGTGCGGACGAAAACGGAGGGCCGGCCCAAACTTTTGCCTTCGCCCTGGATGGAGTGGAAAATTTCAGGTTTGCCGCCGAGCCGCGCAAGTTGAAGTAGAATATCGGCCAATTTTTTTGCTTCAAAGGTAAAAAGTAAACAACCGGACCAAGCCAACTTTTGCCGGCTTAGGCGCCGGATTTTCTTCCTTGCCGGGATTGGCTTACCTTGGTTTTTATAAAACTAACACGTATGAAAAATAACAAATACCGGCAGTTTGCCATCATACTCCTGCTGTTTATCGTTGCTCCGGGCGTTCACTTTTTTTTGTCGGGCGACAATCATTTGGTGCCTGTCCTGCGCTCCTGGCTGGTGGGTGTGCAAATTGTCATCGGCCTGGGCTTGGCTGCCTGGTTTTGGATGAAGCGCAATGCGGCAAGTGAGCAATAACCGGACGGGTGATCAATCGAACAAGGCAGTCTGACTAAACAATTCATCTTCGGCGGTGACGCGCGCAGCCGGGGCATCGGCTCCGGGCGCATCCGGGAGCAGGCGTTTGACGATACGGAGCTGATGGGTGTAGCGTTGCTGCTCAGCGTTGAACAGGCCGAAGTGGTCGAGCTTGTCGATCCGCACCTTGCCGGAAGCGTGAATGAGGTGGCAGTCGGGCAGGATGATGCCGACATGGCCGATATCGCCTTTGCCGTTGTCGAAAAATGCCAGGTCGCCGAGTTGGCATTGCTCCAGAAAATCAACCGGGCGGCCTTGGGTCACTTGTTGTGTGGCGTCGCGCAGCAGGCGGATGCCGGCAATTTTAAACACCATTTGGGTGAGCCCGGCAGCATCGATGCCGAAAGGCGAACGGCCGCCCCAGAGGTAAGGGGCATGCAAGTAGCGGCGGGCGATTTTGACGATCCACTCGCCGGTTTTAGGGGCATGGTTGGGGGTGATTACCGGGCCGGAAAACTGGAAAGACTGGTCGCCCAACTGGCAGCGCAAGCCGTCGTAGCGGGGTAGGGTAGCCCCCAGGGTAAGCGGGATGAAATGGTCGGCCGCCATCAGGCCTTCTACCAGGGAAAGATTAACGGAGACGTGCTCTTTATAGTCGTCGAATTCGCTGGGGGTCAGGCGTTTGAGTTGTTTGGCGTCTACCCAGCCCGAGTAGCCGTCCCAGGCGCAATGTACCTGCAGCCAGTTGTCCTTTGTTTCGACAATCTCCACTGTTTCTCCAAAGAGCAATTGGGAAACCATTTCGCTCTTGTCGGCGGGATGGGCGCGCAAAGGGGCCAGGCTGACTTGGCAAGCGGCGTACATGAGGGAATGATAAAGGGTGTTTTAGACGCAGACGCAGGTTCGTAAGCAAAGGACGGAAAAATATTAAAGTGAAGGGGTAGTGAAGGATAAAATCTTCGTATTTTTAGTAAATTTGCAATCGAATTGCTAATTTACTAAAAAAAAGATGTTCGTCTCAAGGGAGATTACAGCAACTATCCGAAATTTTCGGGAATGGTTCCCGGTTGTCTACCTAGGCGGCCCGAGGCAAAGTGGCAAAACCACTTTGCTCCGATATTTGCTGCCCGAGCTACCATACGCTAATTTGGAAGATGCCGACACCCGCCTGCGCGCAGAAGAGGACCCTCGCCGGTTTCTCAACAGTTTTCCTACTGGCGCTATTCTGGATGAAGCCCAGCGGGTGCCGCTACTTTTCAATTATTTGCAGGGCTATGTAGACATGGATAAAAACCGGCGTTTTGTCTTGTCTGGCTCACAAAATTTCTTGCTGATGGAAAGCATCACCCAGTCGCTGGCCGGCCGGGTAGGAATTCTGAACTTGCTTCCGTTTTCCTTGGCTGAAATTGAACGTCAGCAACCCATGGAAACACTGGAGCAATTTTCCTGGCAAGGCGGCTATCCAGCTCTATTCGGAGACAATACTGCCCCGGCTAATTTCTTTTTTGACAGCTACATCCAAACCTACATTGAACGGGACGTTCGCATGCTCAAAAATGTTGGGGATTTGTCGGCGTTCGGGAAGTTTATGCGCTTGTGCGCCGGCAGGGTAGGGCAACCGCTCAACTTGAGTTCCCTTGCAACAGATACCGGCCTTGCGCCAAACACGGTGAAGGCCTGGTTATCGGTGCTCGAGGCCTCCTATCTTGTTTTCATGCTCCCGCCTTATCATGATAATTTCAATAAGCGCATCATCAAGTCGCCCAAAATGTATTTTTTCGACACGGGTTTACTTTGCCACTTACTGGGAATTGCTTCAGCCAGCCAACTGGAGACACACCACTGTTTTGGCAACATTGCGGAAAACGCGCTTTTGGTGGAATTGTATAAAAAACGCGTCAATGCAGGTTTACGCCCAGCATTTTGGTTTTGGCAAGATCAACAAGGTAATGAAATTGACCTGATCATGGAAGAAAATGGCCAGCTGTATGCCATCGAATTCAAGTCGAGCCAGACGTACAATACCCGTCTGAGTACTGGCTTGAAACGTTGGCAAACATTGGCAGGTACGGCGCCTGAAAATCAGTATCTGGTATATGGCGGTGATCAGCCAGGCAACTTTGCTTTTGGGACGCTGCTACCCTGGCGAAAAGCGCTGGAAATTTTATAACCCATCAATTTTAAAGGGTGCTGAAATACCGGAAATCGTGATTTTTTTCCACCTTCTTCAGCAACTCAAAAATCAGGCGAATCAGGTTACTCACGTCGTCTTTGTGGGCCATTTCCACGGTAGTGTGCATGTAGCGCAGCGGAAGTGAAATGAGGGCTGAAGGCACGCCGCCATTGGAGTAGGCAAAGGCATCGGTATCGGTGCCGGTGTACCGGGAAGCCGCTTCCCGCTGAAAAGGAATCTGGTGGGCTTCAGCCGTTTCGATGATCAGGTCGAGCAGTTTGTTGTGTACGGCCGGGGCGTAGGTGACGGAAGGCCCGTTGCCCGCGCGCACGTCGCCGTGTTTTTTCATGTTGATCAGCGGGGTGTGGGTGTCGTGGGTGACATCGGTGACGATGGCCAGGTTGGGCCGGATGGCGTTGGTGACCATTTCGGCGCCGCGCAGACCTACTTCCTCCTGAACGGAATTGACGATGTACAGCGTAAAGGGGAGTTCCACCTGATTTTCTTTCAGCAACCGCGCCACCTCGGCGATGCAGAAGCCGCCCATGCGGTTGTCGAGTGCGCGGCCGCAATAGTACCGGTCGTTGAGAATAGTAAACTCGTCTTGAAACGTGACGACACAACCCACATGAATACCCATTTTTTGCACCTCTTCGCGGTCTTTGGCGCCCACGTCGATGGTGATATTATCGAGCGAAGGCGTCATGTTGGCGTCCTTGTCGGTGCGGGTGTGAATAGCCGGCCACCCGAACACACCGCGGACGAAGCCGCCTTTTCGCAGGTGTACGTTCACGCGCATGGAGGGGGCGATCTGGTGGTCGCTGCCGCCGTTGCGGATGACGTGCAAAAAGCCGTCTTCTGTGATAAAATTTACAAACCAGGAAATTTCGTCGGCATGCCCTTCGATGACCACTTTATAGTCCTGGCCCGGATTGATAATCCCGTAAGCCGTGCCATAATTGTCCAATTGCCATTCGTCGATATACGGCTCGAGGTATTGCAGCCAGAGTTTTTGCCCGGAAGATTCATAGCCGGTAGGGCTGGCGTTGTTCAGGTACCGGCGCAGGAAGTTTTCCGATTCGGGTGTAATAATTTGCATCCGATTAAATATTAAGGTGGTGCATGGTTAACGGGTAAAATTCAAATCAATAGTACTGGTTCTTCCGGGTGCGGCAATAGCGTTTCAGGCATAAAGTGCGCCCCAGCCCTCCGGGTTTTGCCGCCATTTTTCCAGCATGCGCTGCTCTTCGGCGTCGATGTATCCAGTGCGGGAGGCTTCGAGCAAGAGGGTATCGTAGTCGGTCAGGGTTTGAAAATCGACGTGTGCGGCGTCGAAAGCTGTTTTCGCCTGGGCAAATCCATATTGAAAAATAGCCAGCACGCCGGCTACCGTACAACCCGCTTCGCGCAGAATTTCCACCGCTTGCAAGCTGCTGCCGCCGGTACTGATCAGGTCTTCCACCACCAATACGCGCTGGCCGGGCAAGAGTTGGCCTTCGATCTGGTTGCGCCGCCCGTGGCCTTTTGCGCTGCTGCGCACATAAGCGAAGGGTTTTTCCAGCAGATCGGCCAACAGGGCTCCGTGCGCAATGCCGGCAGTGGCTACGCCAGCCACTGCGTCGAAGGCGCCAAAAGCGACCGATTGTTCGGCCAGGCAGTTTTTTAAAAAAGTACGCTCTTGTGGAAAGGAAAGGGCAACGCGATTGTCGCAGTAAATCGGGGACAGCATTCCGGATGCCCAGGTGAACGGTTCATGCGGCCGGAGCTGGACGGCTTTTATTTTTAACAAACAGCGGGCTACTTCGGCGGTTTGGTACATGCAGGACGGCGTTTGAGTCGATGCTGGCAACTGAGGCTTAAAAACGGGCGCGTTCGGATTTGGAACGCGGCGAAAATTGCCGGCAAATTTTGGCTACTCCACCAGAACCTCGTTCTTTTGGCCGGCGAATGCACCGAAAATTTGCCGCAGCAAATGTACAAAGTCTATGTAAACGACATTCCGGTTTTTCTGGGAACGCCGGAAAGTGTGGGTGAACTGGGCCTTTTGCCCGAGAAACAGGTGTACACCGCGCCTTATTTGGGCAAACGCAAACAAATCCGGCAATTCCTCGACCTGCTCGATAAAAACCGGGAGGTACGCGCCCTGGCCTTGTACGGCGACGACCCGGCCCGGCTCTGGGACGATTTCTGCTCCTGCTTCACCCGCCTCGACGCCGCCGGCGGCTACGTGACCAACCCAGCCAGCCAACTGCTCGTGTTTTTTCGCCGGGGCTCCTGGGACCTCCCCAAAGGCAAGATCGACCCCGGCGAAACGCCCGAACAAGCCGCCGTACGCGAAGTGCAGGAAGAAACCGGCTTGCAGTCGATTCAACTCGGCCCCTTTCTGGCCCACACCTGGCACACCTACAGCCAGCGTGGCGAGCGGGTGCTCAAATGCACCTGGTGGTACCGCATGACAACGACGGACACCCAGCTGACCCCTCAAACCGAAGAGGATATCGAAGAAATCCGATGGGTGGATGCGCAAGCCTGGCTGGCTACCGGGCCAGTGGTGTACGCCAGTATCCGGGAGTTGTTGGAGTTGGCGGCATCGGAAAGCCGCGGATGAACAGACCATTGTCCGACTTTGTGTACCTTTCCCCGAAAAATTTACCGCTATGCTCCGACGCATTTCCCGGCGCCCCGCTTTGCTCCCAATTTTCTTTTCTGCGGCACTTGCAACCGCCGCCTGGGGAGGGCTTTTCGCTCAAAAACCCACCCCTGCCGCCACCCGCCTCCAAGGCTTCGAACAACGCCAAACCCTGAAAAAAAACAGCCAGACCCAAGCGCTGAAAGCGGAAAACATCGGCCCGTCGGTGTTTTCCGGCCGTGTGGTCGACGTGGAGGCCGACCCGCTCGACCCAACCAAAATGTACGTCGCCTACGCTTCCGGCGGTCTGTGGTACAGCGCCAACAACGGCACCACCTTCGATCCACTGTTCGACCATGAAGCCTCCATGACCATCGGCGATATCGCCGTCGACTGGCGGCGCAATGTCGTGTGGGTCGGCACCGGCGAAAACAACAGCAGCCGTTCGTCCTACGCCGGCACCGGTATTTACCGCAGCGCCGACGGGGGTAAAACTTGGGAACACCGCGGCTTGCCCGAAAGCCACCACATTAGCCGGGTAGTGCTGCACCCGACCGACCCCCAGGTGCTCTGGGTGGCCGTGCTCGGGCACTTGTACACCCCAAATGCCGAGCGCGGTGTATACCGCAGCACCGACGGCGGGCGCAGCTGGAGCCGCACGCTTTTTGTAGATTCACTCTCCGGCGCCGTTGACCTCTGCCTCGACCCCGTTGTGCCGAACACCCTGTACGCCGCCACCTGGCAACGCGAACGCCAAGCCTGGAATTTCTCCGGCGCAGGCCCGGGCTCAGCTATTTGGAAAAGCACCGACGGCGGCGCTACCTGGGGGCGGCTCAGCACCCCGGAAAGCGGCTTCCCTTCCGGCCCCAACACGGGTAGAATCGGCCTGACAGCCGGGGTCAAAAACGGCGAAACCGTGCTGTACGCCTGCGTCGACAATCAAAACCCAAAACCGGCAAAAGAAAAACCTGAGCCGGATGTGTTGACCAAAGACCAGCTGCGAACGATTTCGGCCGCTGATTTTGCCAAAATCTCCGACGAGCTGCTGGCCGCTTTTTTGAAAGAAAACGACTTCCCGGAAAAATACTCGGCCAAAAAAGTGAAAGCCATGGTGGAAAAAGGCGCCATCACGCCGCAAACCCTGGTGGAATACCTCGAAGACGCCAACGCCAAATTGTTCGACGTGGACTACATCGGCGCCGAGGTGTACGTCAGCGCCGACGGCGGCCGCAGCTGGCGCCGCAGCCACGAGGAGCCACTCGAACGGATGAATTTTACCTACGGGTACTATTTTTCCAATATCCGCTGCCTGGCCGACAATCCCGACAAACTGTACCTGCTCGGGTTCCTCATTATCCGCTCCGAAGACGGCGGCAAAACCTGGAAAAACATCAACGGCGACAACGTGCATGTCGACCACCATGCCCTATGGCTCAACCCTAACCGCCCCGGCCACCTCATCAACGGCAACGACGGGGGCCTCAATATTTCCTGGGATGATGGCGCCTCCTGGGCCAAGTGCAACCAACCGCCCGTCGGTCAGTTTTACGCCGTAGCCGCCGATGCCGACGAACCCTACAACGTGTACGGCGGCGCCCAGGATAATGGCGTTTGGGCCGGCCCCAGCAACTACCAAGCCTCCTCGCAGTGGCATGGCTCCGGCCGCTACCCCTACCAGTCGTTGCTCGGCGGCGACGGCATGCAAGTGGCTGTCGATACCCGCAACAACAACACCGTGTATACCGGCTTTCAGTTTGGCAATTATTTCCGCATCGACAAAAACTCGGGCAAACGCAAACCCATCACGCCCAAACACGAACTCGGCGAACGCCCACTGCGCTTCAACTGGCAAACCCCCATTCAGCTGAGGACCCACCAGCAAGATGTGCTCTACCTGGGCGCTCACCGGCTGTACCGGTCCTTCAACCGCGGCGACGATTGGGAGGCTATTTCCGGCGACCTCACCCGCGGCGGCCGCGCCGGCAATGTACCCTATGGCACTTTGACCACCCTTTCGGAAAGCCCGCTCAAGTTCGGCCTGCTCTACACCGGCTCCGACGACGGCTGCATCCACCTCAGCCGCGACGGCGGCGATAGCTGGACGCGCATTTCTGACTCCCTGCCGGCTGCCGTTCAAAAACTTTGGGTGTCGCGGGTGATCGCCTCCGCACACGAAAAAAGCCGGGTGTACGCCAGCCTCAACGGCTATCGCAACGACGATTTTACGGCCTACCTCTTCGCTTCCGAAAACTACGGGAAAACTTGGCAGCGCATCGGCGCCGACCTGCCCCCCGAACCAGTCAACGCTGTGCGCGAAGACCCCGCCAATGCCAATGTACTGTATGTTGGCACCGACCACGGCTTGTACGTTTCGCTCGACCGGGGCGCCAGTTTTCAATTGCTTTGCCCCGACCTGCCGGCAGTGCCGGTGCACGATCTGGCTGTGCAGTCCAAAGCCCGCGAATTGGTCGTGGCTACGCACGGTCGCTCCCTGTTTAAAATCAATATCGCACCGGTACAGGCCCTGACGCCGGAAGTGCTAGCAGCAGCCGTTCATGTTTTTGAACTGCCCAAGCGCCGGTTTTCCAAAAATTGGGGCAAGAAACAGCCGTATGCCGAGTTGAAAGACCCGGAGTTGCCCGTGGTATTTTATGCGGCGGCGGCCGGTATGGCGAGCTGGACGGTTAAAACAAAAAGCGGTTTGGCGCTGAATAATGGGCAGTTGGATTGTGTTAAAGGCCTGAACTCCTTTACCTTCGCCCTCGACCTCCAGGAACTTGCCCTGAAAAAATACTTGAAGGAATTGCAAGATGCCCGGAAAGATTCCAAATCTCCGGTCGTACTCGCCAAAGCCGATACCGGCAAGTATTATTTGCAAAAAGGCGTCTACATTTTTGAACTGCAAAAAGACGGCCAGGCGGTAAGCGTCGAGTTCACGATAGAATAATTGCGCAAACACTAAACTCTCATCCTTTCAATTGCTCTGAAACAATGAAAAAAGCTAAAAATTTATTCCTGATAACATTGGCCGCCGGCGCCCTGTTCTTGAGCGGCTGTTTGCACATACTCGAGGAAGTCACCCTGAAAAACGATGGTTCGGGGAAATACGCCATGACCATCGACATGAGCGAGATGAAATCTATGATGGACATGTTCAAAGGCATGGGCGAAGACAGTACGGCCGAGGAATCAGCCGAGGCGCCGCCCGACAATGGTATGAGTGAAATGGGCACCCAACTGAGCGCGGTTGCTCAATCGCTCCAGGGCATCAGCGGTATCGCCGATGTGTTGGAAATCAATGACACCGCTGCGTTTAAATTCGGCTATTCTTTCAGTTTTGCCAACATAGCCGCTCTGAACAAAGCCATGCGCATCATCAACAAGGAAAAGTACGACAGCAAGGTGGAAGAGGTGTTCCAGTTCAGCGGCAAATCGTTCGAGCGCTTTGCCAGCGGCGACCTGGGCGCCGAAATCAAAAAAGCTATGTCGGAAAACGAATCGGACGACGACGAAGGCTCGATGGAAATGGTGAAAACATTTTTCTCCGATATGAGCTACCGGCAGGTCTATCATTTCCCCGACCGGCGGGTGAAAAAATCCAGCAATACCTTATCTGAAATCAGCGACGACGGCCACACGCTCACCATCACGATTATGCCTTTTGATGAAGATCAGCAAAAGAAAAACGTGGGTATTGGCACCAAAGTAAAACTGAAGTAGGCGACACTACCCTTGTTCTCCAATCAGCCCATTCCATTGCCGCGCCGGCACCCTGGGATGGGCTGACCATTTTTCCAACTTCCAGTCCATTGCTTCCAGGTTGTTGAAATTCATTTTATAGTCGAACTGCGACGGCACATCGTAGCAGTAGCCATGGTAGTAAAATTGTTTGCCCAGGCTTTGGGCGTACTCCAGTTCAAGCAGCATGGTGAACGTGCCCAGGCTGCGCCGAGCGTATTCGGTGTCGAAAAAACAATAGGTGCCCGACACGGCGTTTTCGCCCAGGTGGATAAAACTGGAAGCAATGTGTTTGTTTCCGTCAAAAATGGAAAATTCAAGCCCCGGTGTGGGCACTTCCCAGGCCATGGGATGGAGAAACGAATAGACCGACAAAGGCTGCCGTTCCTCGACACGCTGGGTATGTTTCTTGAACAAGCTTTCTTTTTCGGGTGTTAGTGCAATAGGCGCTTGCACAATCCGAAAATCTGCATTTTTGCGCAGTAGCTGGCGCTGGCTTTTGGAAAAATCCAGCGGACGGTCCAGCCGGATGCGCAGCGGAATGGTTTGGCAGATCCGACCCCGGCAGGCTGCAAAATTGTGCCGGATGACCGAGCGCCCCAACAAACGCCAGCCGCCTTGCAAAAAGCGATCGAACACCGCTCCTTCCATCGGGAATATCTCGGTGGTTTCGTCGATGATCTCTTCCAGAAAAGAACGGTGGGTTTGCATAGCGGTTTGGGAAACAGCAGTCGGCCGGCTCAAAGTTTCACGCAATTTTACGGAAATTGTCGGGAGTGCAATTCTGCCTTATTTTCAATTTTTTAGAAAAAAACAATCCTTAATGCTAAAATTCGATTCACCTATTGCCCTGCCTTACCACACTTACAACAGCCTCTTTCTAAGCCTGCCCTTCCGGGGTATCGAAGAAACCGGTACCCATTTGGCCATTTTTGCCCAGGCCTGCCAAGAAGGAATAGCGGCCGGCTGGTCGCCGGAGAAAATCCTGGGCACCTACTGGGAAGAATATGCGGAGAAACAAAGCCCGAAGGAGCGCCTCGACTTATTGTTCAATTTTATTCAATACCTGGAGCGGCAGGTGGTGTTGTTCGATTCGGTGGAAGATGCCTTGTTTGAAAAAACACACCCGCAAAGCGGTCCTGGCTCGGTGAACCAACTCTTGCTGCGGCTGACCAACGCGGAGCAACGGCAGCGCCTCTTGGAAAAACTTCAGACGTTTCAACTTCGGCTCGTGCTCACCGCGCACCCTACGCAGTTTTACCCGGGAAAAGTGCTGGGCATCATCAACGACCTCAGTCAGGAAATTCGCGAAAATGATCTCGACCAGATCCGGCTCCTGCTCATGCAATTGGGCAAAACCACCTTTCTCAACCGGGAGCGCCCAACCCCGCTCGACGAAGCCATCAGCCTGGGTTGGTACCTCGAAAACGTGTTTTACCCGACCATCCCGGAAATTTTGTTCCGCTTGTTGCGCGCCTTGGATCAGGACGTGACCCGGTTTGAAAACCCGCAACTGCTCGCACTCGGCTTCTGGCCCGGCGGCGACCGCGACGGCAACCCTTACGTAACTGCTGAAATTACCCGCACGGTGGCCGACCGCATGCGCCAGTCCATCCTACGGCGCTACTATTACGATATCCGGCAACTGCGCCGGCGGCTCACCTTTCGCGGTACGGAAGACTGGATCGCCACGGCTGAACAAAAAATAAACAACACCCTCTACCGCCCCGATCAACCCGGATATGCTTCCAGCAACGAATTACTGGCCGATTTGCTGGAAGCGCGGCGTATTTTGGTGGAAGAACACGCAGGGCTCTTTGTGGACGAGCTGGATTTGTTCATCCTCAAAGTACGGGTGTTCGGGTTCTTTTTCGCCAGCATCGATATCCGTCAGGACAGCCGGAAGCACAGCCTGGTTTGGGCGGCAATTTTGAAAAAACACGAAGAAAAAAATCCGGCATTCCAGTTGGAGGCTTACCAAAATGCCTCCGAAAACGAGCAGATCGAGCAGCTGTTGGAATTACCGGTGCAACTGGATGAAAACGATTACGAAGATCCCTTTGTACAGGAAACCCTGCGTTCCGTGCAAGCCATTCCCGCTATTCAAAATAGCAACGGCGCGTTTGGCTGCCACCGCTACATTATCAGCAACTGCCAAACGGCGCGGCATGTGGTGGAGGTGTTGGCATTGGCGCGGCGCTTGATGCCCACCGACCCGGGCCTCGCGCTCGACGTCGTGCCTCTGTTCGAAACCGTCGAAGACCTTGCCGCCGCTGGCCCGGTAATGGCAACCTTATACACCCACCCGCAATATGCCCGGCACCTGGCGCAACGCGGCAACAAACAAACGATCATGCTTGGCTTCTCCGACGGCACCAAAGACGGCGGTTACCTGCGGGCCAACTGGGGCATCTACCAGGCGAAAGAAGCGCTCACCCGCGTGAGCCGGCAATACGGCGTTTCGGTGGTCTTTTTCGATGGCCGCGGCGGTCCTCCCGGAAGGGGTGGCGGCAACAACGCCAATTACTACGCGGCTCAGGGCGCCGACATTGAAAACCGGGAAATACAAGTCACTATTCAGGGGCAAACCGTGAGCAGTACCTATGGTATGGAGGCCTCAGCCCGGTTCAATATCGAGCGTTTGTTGACCTCCGGAATTGAAAACCACTTGTTCGGCACGCACGCCCACGAATTGTCGGATGCCGACCGCGACCTGCTCGACCGCCTGGCAGAGGCTGCTTATCAAGCCTATTTGAAATTAAAGAACGACCCCTTGTTTGTTCCCTATCTCGAAGAAATTACGCCGCTGAAATGGTACGGCAAAACCAATATTGCCAGTCGCCCCACCAAGCGCGGCGGCGATGCCAAATTGAAATTCGAGGATCTGCGCGCGATCCCCTTCGTGGGCGCCTGGGCTCAAATGAAACAAAACGTACCGGGCTATCATGGTTTTGGCGCAGCCTTGCTCCAGTTGAAACAAGAAGGGCGCTGGGAGGAGCTGCGCGATTTGTACCGCCGCTCGATGTTTTTCCGCACCCTGGTTGAAAATTCCATGCAGGCCCTGAGCAAATCCAATTTTGGCGTTACCAAATACCTTGCTGAACACCCTCGTTTCGGCGGTTTTTGGAAAAACCTGGAAGAAGAATACTTGCAGGCTACGGAAACTTTATTGGCTTTATCCGATCAACAAGCTTTGCTGGAGCAAAATCCGGCTTCCCGTGCCAGTATTCAACTGCGGGAAACGATTGTGCAGCCGTTGATTGCCATTCAGCAGTATGCCTTGCAACAATTACAGGCGGGCCAGCTGAGCGAGGAAATAGAACAGGCTTGCCACAAACTCGTCTTGCGCGCCATGTTCGGCATAATCAATGCCGCCCGCAATGCCGCCTGATACGGCAAAAAAACTCCCCTCAAAAGCGCCATGCTTTTGAGGGGAGTGCGGTTAATAAGTGCTGGGGAGCGTTTTATTCGCCTTTCAGTTCGCGTTCAATTTCTTCCATTTTTACATAATCGACGGCTTCGCTGAGTGTAGGGGCCATGGCGAGAATGGTGTCGAGGCGGGAAATTTCAATCAGTTTGGTCACCATCGGTTGTAATTGCCCGGCAATTACAAAAGAGCCGGAATCTTTCCACAGGCGGTGCGCTGTCAATATGGCACTCAAACCGCTGGAGTCGACAAACTTGACATGGGATAAATCCAGGATCAGATTGCGAATACCCTCCTGATTGAAGATGATAAAATCGCTTTTCAGCTGAGGGGAAATGACGGAATTCAGGTTTTCCTCCTCCAGCGTCAACACGGCATATTGATCCTGTTTATCGATGTTGTATTTCATAGGTGTCTGATTTTCAAAAAAATAAATACTGGCATCGCAACCTATTTTGGAAAAATCAGGTCCAAGCGAGTGGCAAATTTAGAGAATGGTTTGCGGAATACACCAACAAATTGAAACGCTTTTTTGAGCCGGCCGCAGCCTGACAGGGCGTCAGCAGGCCTCACTTGGCACCGTTTTTTATGATGTTTAACCGAGACTAAGAGCATGTAAAGGAAATTCCCGCTAAATTCTACAGAACCAGTTGATGACATTTTTTGTTAAAAGCAGACCTGTTTCAGCCGGAAAACTGAAATTTTCCAGACAATACGTTTAAACTTGTCCCATCGAAACGCGTAGGGAATTTATCCCTTGCTCCGGTTCAAAAATTTTACCTTTTACTCCATTTTGCATGAATAAGAAATTTTCCCCTGTGGTCAAGCAGATCATCCACCAAAGCGGCCAGGAAGCGCGGCGGTTGGGGCATGATTATATTGGCGCAGAACACTTACTTCTGGGAATCATCACCGAACGCGACAGCCTGCCGGTGCGGGTCTTGGATGCACTTATGGTAGATGTGCACGATCTGAAAAAGCGGCTGGAACGGTCGATCCCGCGATACAGCGCCTATCCGCCGGCTGAAAACCTGTTCGTCGGCGAATTTCAGGTTACCACTCAGGTGCAACGCGTGCTGAAGGTTACTTTCCTGGAAGCCAAATTGATGAAAAGCGAAGAGATTTTTCCGGAGCACCTCATGCTTTCGCTGCTCAAACACACGGATACTTTCGCGACCAAACTTTTAAACGAATACGACGTGGACTACGAAAACTTCAAAAAAGAACTCGAATACGTGCGTTCCGAGCAAGACCTCTCGCACCCGAACCTGTTCTCCCAAGCCTCCAACGAAGGCTCCGGCGAATACGACGACGACGATGAACGCAACTACCGCTCCGGACAAAAAGGGCAACCTAAAAGCCGGACGCCGGTGCTCGACAATTTCGGCCGCGACATCACCAAACTGGCCGAAGAGGGCAAACTCGATCCCATCATTGGCCGCGAAGTGGAAATCGAACGCGTTAGCCAGATTCTCAGCCGGCGCAAAAAGAACAACCCGATCCTGATCGGCGAACCCGGCGTGGGTAAAACTGCCATCGTGGAAGGCCTTGCTTTGCGTATCATGCAAAAAAAAGTGAGCCGCACGCTGTTTAACAAGCGGATCGTGATGCTCGACCTGGCCGCGCTCGTGGCCGGCACCAAGTACCGGGGACAATTCGAGGAGCGCATCAAGGCTATCATGAATGAGCTGGAAAAAAGCCGCGACGTGATCCTTTTTATCGATGAAATTCACACCATTGTAGGCGCCGGCGGCGCTACCGGCTCGCTCGACGCTTCCAATATTTTCAAACCTGCCCTGGCCCGCGGTGAACTCCAGTGCATCGGCGCCAGCACGCTCGACGAGTACCGGCAGTATATTGAAAAAGACGGCGCTCTTGACCGGCGCTTCCAAAAAGTGATGGTCGACCCGCCCAGCCAGGAAGACACGATTAACATCCTGCAAAACATTCAGCCGAAATACGAAGAGTTCCACAATGTGGTATACTCTCCCGAGGCGATTACGGCCTGCGTCCGCCTCAGCGACCGCTATATCACCGACCGCTTTTTGCCGGATAAGGCTATCGATGTACTCGACGAGGTCGGCGCCCGTGTTCACCTGAAAAACATTGTAGTGCCCAAACACATCGAAGAACTGGAAGCCCGCATCGAGGAGTTGAAGGATTTGAAAAATCAGGCGGTGAAGAATCAACAATATGAAGACGCCGCCAATTTGCGCGACCAGGAAAGCAAACTTGTGCGCCAATTGGAGTTTGCCAAAGTAGAATGGGAAGAGGAGAGCAAAACCAAGCGCTACCCCGTCGAGGAAGACGATATCGCCGAAGTGGTGGCCATGATGACCGGCATCCCAGTGAATAAAGTGGCCACCAGTGAAAGCAAAAAACTGGTGCATATGGCCGACGATTTGCGGAAAATGGTCATTGGTCAGGAAGAAGCTATCGGCAAAATTGCCAAGGCCATCCAGCGCAACCGCGTGGGTTTGAAAGACCCGAAAAAACCGGTAGGCTCTTTTATTTTCCTGGGCCCCACCGGTGTGGGTAAAACCGAACTCGCCCGTGCATTAGCCCGTTACCTGTTTGACAGCGAAGACGCTCTGGTGCGTATCGACATGTCGGAGTATATGGAGAAGTTCTCCGTCAGCCGGCTCATCGGCGCCCCCCCGGGCTACGTTGGTTATGAGGAAGGCGGGCAGCTGACCGAAAAGGTGCGCCGCAAACCGTACTCCGTAGTGTTGCTCGATGAGATCGAAAAAGCCCACCCGGATGTGTACAATATCCTGCTGCAAGTGTTGGACGATGGGCAGCTGACCGATGGCCTGGGCCGTAAAGTTGATTTTAAAAATACCCTCATCATCATGACCTCCAACATCGGAGTTCGCCAGTTGAAAGACTTTGGCCAGGGGGTCGGTTTTGCCACCAAAGCCCGCCAGGAGGCCGCCGAAGAAAACTCGAAAACGGTGATCCAAAATGCACTAAAACGCACCTTCTCTCCGGAGTTTCTCAACCGGATCGACGACGTACTGGTGTTCAATGCATTGGGACGCGAAGAGATTTTCAGAATCATCGACAATGCACTTGCTGGCTTAATGGTGCGCCTGAGCAACATGAAATTTATCCTTGAACTGTCGGACGAAGCCAAGGATTTTGTCGCCGAAAAGGGCTACGACCCGCAATTCGGCGCTCGCCCCTTGCACCGCGCCATTCAAAAGTATATCGAGGACCCGCTTGCCGAGTTTATCCTGAGTGAAGGCCCGGCAGAAGGCTCAACTTTACAGGCTACGCTCAACGAAGCGAAAGACGGACTGATCATCGCATTTGCCGAAGCCAAGAAGGCAAAAGCTAAAGAGAAAGGCAACAAAGAAAGTAAGGAGAGCGATCAACTCAGCGCGTAGTCGCGCTGTTTGTCTGTGCTGAAATACGATCCGCTCCGGTGTTTGTGAGACACCGGGGCGGATTTTTTTTGCCTTAGGAACGATCAAAGAATAAGGTCACGATTTTGGCGGCTTAATTTGCCCCTAAAGTGCGTTGCTCGTCAGTTGCGTAGCGCTACTATGCGCCTTCCTCGCGCCTGCTTTAGCGCCAAATTAAGCTCCCCAAAATCGCGACCTTATTATTTGATCGTTCCTTATTGGCCGATTATAATAAGTTGTCGAAGTTCCTCTGTCGAAGTTTTTTCGGAGTCAGCCATAATCCTTCTAACCAGGTAAATACCAGAGGGCAACTGGCCTGTGGGCAGACTGGCGTAATTCGAATTCAGCCAACCTGCGCGAAGCATCTCCCTGCCCTGCAGGTCGTACACGGCAAAAGTCCTGCTGGAATTTGCCTCCGCCGGATGCTCCATCCGTATTGAAACATCCTGGCCACGCCGGGCCGGGTTAGGGTACAATGACCAGGCGGGCTGGGTTTGTGGGGCTAGCTGTGGAATGCCGGTAGTTAGTTCCGGCATGGTGTCGACATAGCAAGTCAAAAATTCCAACAGTGATGTGGTACGCGTCCAAAAATTATTCACTTGAGGAGCGTATTGCGCTAAGTCGTACAGGTCGGTGTGGCCGGCGCCGGGTACTTTTTTCAAATAACTCCAGTTGCCAATGGATTGGGCATGTGCGTGCAGGAGCCCCGAGCCTTCCAGGTATGCGATGTTGGCGGCTAAGCCAGAAAGAAAGGGGACTGTGGCATCGTTGGTGCCATGAATGCTGCTGACGGGCACTTCGCCCTCAGTGATCCATTCGCGACGGTAAAGGCCGCCCGACAGATTGACCACGGCCTCAATCTTGGAGGAAAAAGATTGGTTGTTGGGGTTGCCGGTATTGCCGTTTAGACCGCCATTGGTTGTCAAAATTGTTTGCATAAACGGCGGCAGTACGTCGCTGCTGTCGAGAAAGGCCGCATGCAAGGCTGCCACGGCACCGGCCGAGTAGCCGCCGACAAAAATGTGGTTGGGATCGGCGCGGAACAGGTTGGCCGTGGCGGCATCCTGCCGAAAAAACCGGACGGCGGCTTTCATATCCCCCACGGCTTTAACGGCGGTGTCCATGATATCAACGGAATCTGGAAAGCCGAGTACAAAAACGGGGTACAACCGGTATTGGATGGATGCTGCGACATAGCCGCGTTTAGCCAGCAATTCGCACCAGCGCGTCATGTCGGCCTTGTTTCCAAAGATGAAACTGCCGCCGTGTTCCAGCACAATTACCGGGCGCTGGCTGGTCGTGTCGCCCTCGGGTTCGTAAACATCCATGGCCAGGTTGACCGGTTGGCCGGTGTGGCCGATGGCTACGGCATAGGCCAGGGTTGTTTTTTTTACCGTTTGAAACAGGGGTTGTTTGTAGCGTACGCCGTCGCAACCGGGGTTTTTCGTTTGCGAAAAACCTGACAGGGTGCCCCAAAAAAGCAAGAAGAGAAGCGAGTAAAATTGTTTCATGGAAACGAAGGTAGCGACTCGCCTTAATTTTCAACGATAAGAGATTAAAAAATCGCGCCGGATAGCACTTGTATCCGGCGCGATTTTTTCGGCTTTTTGGCGCTAAAGAAATGTTTATTTCAATTTAGCCTTCCACTCTTCGATGGATTTGTCGTTCATGCGCGGATAGTCAGAGTTGCCATCGGCGCGGGCCAATTCGGTGCTACGGGTAGCGGTGGCGATGGCATCTTTATACATGCCGAGTTCGGCCTGAATATTGGCTTTCAGGCGAAGTATCCAGAATTTATCTCCACCCAACTCGAGTGATTTAGTGACCCAGTCCAGCGCCTGTTTGTAATCCTTCTTTTGCTCGTAGTAGTAGCGGGCGGCGGCGAAATAGTCGCCTGCTGCGGGGCCGGCCATTGTGGTTTTGATCGCATCCATAACTTTGGAATCGGTGTCGACCGTGATCGGGATGGCGACCACCGTGTTATCCCACATGATAAAGAGATCGGCGCCGTCGTTGCGCAGGTTGCCGATTTCAATAGTAAAGGTTTCTACAGATGAGCTGGTAGCTTTGGCGGGTACGTTAAAACGGGCCGCTACTTCTTCTTCTTTAAATTCCTTCGCGTCTGGCGTGCCCCAATAGGAGGTGTTGGAATAGAAAATGATGGTCCATTCTTTTTCACCCGGAATGGTGTACAAGGCATAGGTCCCTTTGTCGAGGGAAATGCTACCCACCTGTGCTTTATCGCTGAAGGTGACTTTGGTGGAGGCGTTAGCACCAGTGCGCCATATTTCGCCAAAAGGGACAAGGTCACCGAAAATTTTGCGACCCTTTTTACTCGGGCGCGAGTATTCCACGTCCACGTTGATAAGGCCGACGGCTTGACTGATTTTTCCGGTAGGACTGGGTGCCGGAGTTTTAATTTGTGCGAGGCTGGCAGTACAGCTAGCCAAGAGAACACACACACTCAGAAATGTTGATTTGATCATGGTTAAATTGTTTTTTGATTTAAAACCGGTTTGAAATAGCTTTGCAAAGGTAAAACCATGGCGGAAAGATTAGGCTTAACACACTTATTTTTAGGTCATTTTAAGACCAAACATTCGTGCTGCACCCGCAGCTGTTCTTTTTACCCAACCAATTCCGGTTTATGTTGAAACTGACGTGCTTGCTATTTAACCAGTTGACGGTTCACGAATTGTACGCGCTCATGCGGCTGCGGCAGGAGGTTTTTATTGTGGAGCAAAATTGCCCTTATTTAGACGCTGATGGGCTGGACCAATCGGCATGGCATTTGTTCGGCTGGGATGCCGCTGGCCGTCTGGTCGCCTACACCCGGCTATTGCCGCTGAATGTCCCTTTTCACGGGTACGCCTCAATCGGGCGTGTCGTGACTGCTCCCTTTGCACGGGGAACAGGTGCAGGACGGGAAATTATGCAACGCAGCATCGAATTTTGCTGGCATTTGTTCGGCGCGCATCCAATCAAAATTGGCGCGCAATCTTATTTGTTGAATTTTTATGCAAGCCTGGGTTTCGAGTCGACCGGTGAAAACTACCTGGAAGACGGGATTCCACACACCAAAATGGTGTTGCCTGTTGAATAAAAGAGAACTCATTTCAGGAGTAATTCGGTGGCGCCGGCTACCTCAAGCCCGGCAGTTTGAGCAGCGCCCTCAAAAATTCGGTGGCCGTTTTCAAACAATTCTGCCAGAATGTTCGCTTGCAAACTTTCATTGATTTTCCCAGTCATTTCGCCCGAAATGGGGGCGGCTAGCGCAGTGCCGGGCGCTTGTTTTGCCAAGATGCAGAGTTCGGTTTTGGGTGATTTGAAAGACAATTCCACCGATTCGGAAGTTAGTCGCAAATGATGTTTAGCGCCGGTATATGTGGCAAAACGGAAGAGCCGGCCGTCGAGCCAAAAGCCTGAAATAAAACCAATAAATGCACCGGTGAGCCAAGGGATGTGAGCCACGGATGCCATAAGCGAAACTGGCGGGCTTCCTTGAAAATGATTGGTTTGCATCCAGACATAAGCGCGTGGAAAGGACCGCCCCCAATCTTTTTCGATGTAGCCGATTCCATTGGTAAAGTCAATGTTGCGCCCATTCCATTCAAGGTGGCCATTCAGGCGGTGATGTAAGCTCACTACGCCATGGAAACATTCCATGAACGGAACGAATGAGTACCAACCCATTATGCCAGGTGCGCCCAGCATGCTGGGCCATGGTGTGGTATTTTCAAATTGAATTTTACCGAGGAGTTCCGGCAGATCCAGTTCAATTTTTTCCGCTGAAAAGTGATTGGCATCGAGTTGAAGTGCAAAGTGGGTGGGAGCGGGAGTAAAAGCTTCTGGTTTGAACCAGTAGTATTTTGAAGTGTGGGCGATCCCATCCATTATCTGAATGAAAGCGTGGCTATTACCTCGCTTGTCCATGGAAATACCCGGGATAATGGCCAAGGCGGCTTGCTCATCGGCACTTACGATTTTGAAATACCAACCTTCAAAATAACGCTTTTCCCGTCCCCAACCGTGGTACATGTCGGGGTTCCAAACAGCACGCCAGCGATGGAGCCAATTCATATGAGGTTGACTTTTGCGCGCAAAAGGTGATCGATCAGCACTAGTGCGGTCATGGCTTCGACGATAGGAACGGCCCGCGGCGCCACACAAGGGTCATGCCGTCCTTTTCCATGAAGGGTGACCTGTTGGCCTTCCGAATCGACGGATTTTTGGTCGCGTAGGATGGTTGCCACGGGTTTGAAAGCCACCCGGAAATAGATATCCATGCCGTTGGAAATGCCGCCTTGGATACCTCCGGAGTGGTTGGTTTGGGTTTTGAGTGGCGCGGCGGTATCAGGTTCGGGTGCGACAAATAAATCGTTGTGCACGGAGCCGAGCAGGGCAACCCCGGCAAAGCCCGATCCATATTCGAAGCCCTTAACGGCATTGATGCTCAGCATGGCTTTGCCCAGATCGGCGTGTAGTTTGTCAAAAACCGGTTCGCCCAAGCCGGGCGGGCAGCCCTGAACAATGCCAGTAATTACGGCGCCCAGGGTGTCTCCCGCTTTGCGGGTGTGGCGGATCAGTTCGATCATTTGGGCGGCGGTGACGGGGTCGGGGCAGCGGACGTCGTTTGAATCGATTTGATTTAAGTCAAGTTCCTGGTAAGTTTTTTCAAGGACCAGGCTTCCCACTTGGCTCACATAGGCGCAGATTCGGATACCTTGTCTTTGCAGAATTTGTTTGGCGATTGCACCGGCGGCCACTCGCGCAGCAGTTTCACGGGCACTGCTACGACCGCCACCGCGAAAGTCGCGATGACCGTATTTTACTTGCCAGGTGTAATCGGCATGGCTTGGGCGGTAAGTGAAGGCGAGGTGGTCGTAGTCGCGGGAGCGCTGGTCATCGTTTGGGATGAGCAGCGCGATGGGGGTGCCGGTAGTTTTGCCTTCAAAAAGTCCGCTCAGAAGTTGGACGGTATCGCTTTCCTTGCGTTGGCTGACTATGGTGCTTTGGCCGGGCCGGCGCCGGTCGAGTTCGTGTTGTACTGCAAATAAATCGAGTTCGATGCCGGCGGGGCAGCCGTCAATAATGCAGCCTATTGCTGCGCCGTGCGATTCACCAAAGGTGGTGATGCGGAAGAGACTGCCAAAGGTATTTCCAGCCAAAACTACAGGAGGTTATTTCTGATCGCCGTCATTGTATTTGCGTTCGTAAGTTTCCCAGGGAGTTGTTTTGTGGCTATCGGTGCCGAAATAGTGGAGTATTGTTTCCAGTTTGGAGGCCTCTAGGTATCCCGGTATTGGTTGTATGGTACGGAGGTTTTCATCTAGAAAAACAACCGTTGGGAAACTGAGGCGGTTGTTTAAAAGTTCGGCTGCAAGTTCATGATAACCCCTGGCGCCATTCCGACGAAAGTGGTAGGTTTTATTGTTGAAGACGATATCCTGCTGTTGTTCAGCATTTAATCTAACCGCATAGTAATTGTCGTTAAGGTATTGGGCGACTTGCGGGTCAGCAAAGGTTGACTCATCCATGCGTTTGCACCAACCGCACCAATCGGTGAAGACATCGACAAAGACTTTTCGCTTAACCGTTTTTAGTTTTTCCATGGCCTCCTCCAAGCTTAACCATTCCACTTTAACCAATGGTTCATCCTGCTTGAGTTGCGGTGCATCGGGCATTTTGGCTGGAACTGTTTTTGACGTAGGGGGAGGAGTCGTGCGAGTGGGGCGGGCTGCCCGGTTTTCGACATTTGGGAGCGATTCCAAGCTATTGTCATTTCTATTTTTACCGGAAGGTTGCGCGGTGGTGCGCGGTATGGTCGTCGGCTGGGTTTTCGTGGCTACACTGCGCGCGGCCGGGGCTGCTTGTGCACCGTTCCGAGGGGTCGTTTGAGCAGGCAGGCTATTTATAAATAAACAGACCAACCCGAGAAAGAGTAGTTTGCGCATAGTCGAACGATTAACTGTTAATTTGTTGAACAAAAGTACCGCGGAAATAACCTAAAAACAAAGTTAGGTAAGTGGCAGGTTAGGTACTTTAAAGAAAGTTTAACCAATTGGGAGGCTTTGTACGTCCTTGCGCGATTTTGACCGCTTGTTCGGCGGAATTTACCGTTATTCACGGCATAAGAACCATTCTACTTGCCTTAAGAAGGAGCGTAATCAAAACCAATGTAACCACTACCTTTTTTCGTTGCGATCTTTAACGAATCTGATTTAGATACCGGTACAAATCTTGGTCATGTCGCAAGTTGAGTTTCTTGCGTAAACGCGAGCGGCTTACATTTATACTGGAGGGAAGTACTTTGAGTATTTCAGAAATCTCCTTTGAATTTAAGCCTATTTTTAGGTACGCACATAGGCGCAAATCATAAAGAGATAGATCTGGGAATTTCTCCCGTAACTTTTCAAATAATTCTTGATGTAGCTCGTCAATTTGTATTTCAAAGGTTTTATCCTCGGTTTCTAAGTATAAATCTAACAATCTTTTAATTTCGGTCCAACGGCCTCTGTTTACGGTGGGGTCGTGCTGCAAGGCGTCAATTTTTTCTTTCAAGAGGTGTAATAGCCGGTTTTTGCTTTCGTTTTCCTTGGCTTGTTTAGCGAGTTCTATACTTTTTTGTTTTATCTGGTGTCTTAACGTAATTTTTTCCTGCTCCAATTGTTGTTGTTTATAAAGGAGCGTTTTTTGCTCGTGCTTCTCAGCTTGTTGCTGCAAGGCGATCTGCTCTCTTTTTAACAGGGCTTTTTTTTGTTCGCGTAACTTGAAGTTTTGTCGCTCCCGTATCAGAAAATACAGTAATGCTGCTAATGCCAAGTAACTTAGATAAGCAATTTTGGTGCGGTACCATGGGGGTAAAATAGTGAAATTGAATGTTGAATTCATCCGGTAGCCGTTCTCAACTTTTCCCCTAATCCTAAAGGTGTAACTACCCTCTTTTAGATTTAAAAAGTCAACTGAGGTATTTGTTGACCACGCACTCCAAGTTTCTGAAAAAGGTTCAAGTTTGTATTGATAGTAAATATTTTTTTTATGTGGAACAATGTAGTTTAATCGTAAGTTGTTTAGCGTATAATGGATAGGCGCTCCTCTCGGATAAATTGCTCTGGTTTGGTTGTTGAATACTACTATTTCTCGAAAAAGTATTAGGTCTTCTATCTTACTAGGTTGGAATTTGAGCGCAGGAAGGCAGAGGGCAAAGCCATTATATAGTGGATAAAACTGATAATTATTATCAATCTGGTATGGCCTGTAAATGCCATCTGGTAGGCCTTCGATATTTTTAGGGTAGACGTTTGCGCCGCGCCGAATAAATTTCTTCCTTTGAGGCTCAAAAAGATACCGGTATTCACTGGTTAATACCCATACCCCATTTTGATCCTTCAATAAGTCAAGTGCGTTTCCATCGAATAGCGATGTTGGAAAAATAGTTCTGCGTACAGGATAAAAGTCTTCATTAACTTCAAGGCGTATCAATCCATAATTTGGAATATTCACCCATATAATATTATCTTTTTCATGGATTAATTGATTACACGAGCCCAGAATAAGTTCAATTTTTTTAATAAATCTAAAGTTGTTGCCATCTAATTCAAACACGGAAATGCCATTATAATTCCCTGTAAGCATATACTTGTCTTGATAAATTAGAATGGTCCAGACGCCTGGTTCAGGGTGTATCTGATGAACAGAATTGCCTGCTATACGAAATAGGCCCTTGTCATGCCCACACAACACCGTTCCATTGATTTTGGCTAATGACCAGACTTGCCCTTCAGTTCCAGGCACCAAAGAAAATAGTTCATTTGATATATTATTGTTATTAAGGTTTTGCCATTCAGTTTTATACAACCCTTGATTAGTGCCCAAGTAAAATTGGTTGTTTTGTAGTAGAGCAGATTGCGCAGTGCCAAAAACTCCCTGATAGTCAAAAAAATAGGTTGTGTTATCAAACAGATGTATTGATGAAATGCCATAGTCCATTCCAAGCCAGAGTCTACCATTGGGCGTATAGTGTATACTCAGTATTGTATTATTTTGTAACCCCTTCTTTTTATTAATGTGTTGTATAATATTGCCCTCTGGGTCAGTAACATATAATCCATTGAGAATTGTTGCGAAGGCGTAGTAATAATTGTTGATCCGCGTTGCACAAAAAACCTGGTCTCTTTTTAAATAGTCTGAAATGGGACTTTTAATAGGGCTAAGAGTATTTGAAGTGTACAGAAACAGGCCATTGCTTTTAGTTGCTATTGTAAGTCCATCTTGGGTTTCAAAAACACCAGAAATTTTAAGAGGGCTTTTGTTGGGGTACTTGAAAAGTAGTTTGATAGTGACGCCATTGAAGACATACAGCCCATTAGTATCATCTGCCAGATAAACTTTATCTTTTCCTTGGAAACTGCCTGAAAGTCGGCCCGGCGCAGCAATTTTGGTTAGTTGTTTGTTTTTGTAAAGATAGATATTGCTAAAAGAGGTGAATACTATGACGTCTTTAATCCGGTAAACATCCCAGAACTCTTCGTTTTCTTCATTAACATCTTCCTTAAATGGATACAAAGAGGTATATACAAAGCGATTAGAAGCATTTCTGTGCCATACGCCGAAGTCTAAGTCTGAACCGGAATATAACAGCGAGTCATTCATTACCAGTAAGGATCGCATATAACCTTTACTTCCTTTGAATTGATTCCAGGTTTGGCCGTCATATTCCAGTAGTCCGGCATTCCCTGCCATGTAAACGATTCCGTTCTTTGCAGAGGTGATTTCCCAAATTTTACCGTGATTTTTATATTGAGCAGCCGTATAATTGTCTATCCATGGAACACCTTTCTCCGGAATCTGCTGCGCAAAAAGCACATGACTTCCAATAATAAGGAGACTAAAAACAACCGTTTTTTCCATCTGGAATGGATAGTTCGAAGGCAAAATAGTGAAGTGGCGCCCTGTGCTTTTTGCCTGTTTGAGTAACTGGACCTTGTTCGTCACCCTTGGACGGAACAAGGCCCAGCGTTAACTTTGGCGCAAGTCAAAGATAGTAGCCGTACGGGCTAAATCCTTAGGTTTGTAGTTAAGTTTATTTTACAACCAGCCTGTGTCCTGTTTTTGTGTATTTAAAATGTGTTCCATCACTACTTTGGGTGTTCTGTCTATTTTAAAAACCCCCCAATGCTTTTCGGGTTCAAGTGGCTCGGGCGAACCTTTCCAGGATTCATCAAAGGCTTCAAAAAAGAAGGTGAGTATGTTTTCTTCCTTAGCCCATTTTGTTAAATCTTCATAGTAGGTTTTTTGGTTTTCTTCATTTACGTGCTCAGGGTCAATGCCACGACCGTTTGAATTGGTAGACCACCCCGCCTCTGTAATGACTACAGGTTTTTCCGGGTATATCTGCGCTACTGCCTGATAATTTTCTTTTGTATATTCCAGCGATTCGTGTATTCGCTTGTATTCCCAAACCGGGTAGGTATGTATAGAAATAAAATCTACAACAGCCGCCAAAGGCTTTAGTTTTGTTAGCCAGGGTACATAATTTTCACAAAATGTTACGGGTTGCCGGGCGCTATTTTTTACCGTTTCCACATAGGCTATTACTTGGCTGACTGATACATAGTGGTCTGTCCAGTCGACGCAAGCTTCATTTCCAACCGATAATGAAAAGATGATTTTTGGGTATTGTGCAGCCAGTTTTATGAGCTTTTGAATTTTTTCTGCATTCTTTTTTTTGTTTTTTGCCAGTTGTGCTTCCGTATACACGCCGCCCCCCCAAGGGCAACCGAAATTGTTCATTTCGGCTTCAATATAGGCGCCGAGCATGATCTTGAAGTCCAGGTTTTCGTTTCGTACAACCTCAAGTACTGTTTCTCCGTGTTGATCCACGTCGTAGAGCCGCAGATATTTCCAATAGGGTTGCAACAATAATAAATCTTCTTTTACTTCAGCATACGATGGATATACGCTTCCCGGCATCTGGCCTTCGCGGAAACCAGAATAACAAATAGCGTTTGCCGGTTGTAATTTCAATGCATCAAAGGTGCTCACGCGCTCTGAAACTTTAATTTTTCATGTTTATCCCAAATTCCCCAATAGGCTCCGACTTCGCCTTCCGCACCTACTTTCCAGGATTCGTCAAAAGAGGAGAAATAGAACGTTTCAACATTTTCATCAATCGCCCACATTTGCGTGTTGATAAAATAGGCTAATGCATTTTCCGGCGATGGAATGGCCCCTTTCAGGTTTTCGCCTTGGCTGGGCCAGCCAGTTTCGGTAATCACCACTTTTTTCCCGTTGCCGGCCTGCAACGCTTGTCGATACATTTTCTTCAGATAATCCAAGGAGTTTTCGAAGGGGCAACCCTCCCAGTACGGATAGCAGTTGGCTAAAATCAGATCGCAGGCTTCCGTTATTTTCGGGCGATGCGAAAATTCGTAGTAGGCATCTACATATCCTACCGGGACCTCCGGAATAGATTCTTTTACCCTATGAATGTACTGTAGCAGCGCCTCTTCTGACAAATCTTTGCGGTACATTACTTCGTTTCCCACTGCGGCTATGTCGACCAACCCGGCCTTGGCCAGTTCTATTAAGCCGGCTATCTCCCGTTCATTTATTTCCGGGTCATCGCCGAGCCAAGCGCCCACTAAGGTGTTCATTCCGAGCGCTTTGGCAACTTGGGGGATACGTTCATTCGAATCCGTACAGGAAAACGACCGAACCCATTGGGTGTGCGGTTTCAATATTTGCATACGTCGGCGAACCTGCTCTTCTGAAACCGGATCGCCAGGTTTTTGGCCGTCCTCATACAAACTGAAGCAAAAACCGTGTGTGCCATTGTTGAGAATTTCCAGGAATAAATCTTGTTTCTCCTGTTCGGACAGGCTAGACACATAATTGTCGGGGCTGACATCAGCCAGGGATAGGTATCGTTCTGCTCTGTAAGACATGTTTGTGCATTTTATTTATAGTTCACCTCTTCTGCTAACCAGTTCTGTTTTGATTTCACGGGCCTTTTCTTCTGTCAGATCATAATTCCACATGACAATAATAGCCAGGCCCGCTGTAATAGCCGGGATAAGAATGTCGGCAATGCGCAGTTTTGTAATGGTTTCTGCCGTTTGCGTGGCGGCGTTCTGGTCAAACCCTACTGTTTTTAGAACTAAGCCACCGAGAACGAGCGCGAGGCCTTGCCCGAGTTTTACCATCCACCAATAAATGGCGCCAAAAGTGCCTTCCTTGCGCGGCATGCCATTGTTGAGTTCATCCAGGTCGCACACATCGGCAGTCATCGACATCATCAGGGTGAACAATCCACCGATGCCGAAAGCCATAAGAGGGATCGGAACAAACATCATCCAAGGATTATCCGGCGAAAAGCCCCACCATTTTAAAACATAGCCAACAATCGAGATGGCTGTCGAAATGATAAAGCCTTTTCGCTTACCCCATTTATTCGACATCCAAGTAATAATGGGGATAATCAGGAATGCCGTGGCAATAGCACTGATCGTAGAAAACCAGGCAGGCCAGTGCCCTGCGGCATCGTACTGGCCATTGAACAAATAGAAAACAATAATAAAATAGCTGAAAGAGGCTACCATCTGAAAGCCATTGAACACCAGAAAGGTGGCGCCGCATAGCCGCATAAAGGGTCGGTTTTTTGAGATGAGGATCATGTTCCGCACCAGACTCTTCAGGTTTTTCCACAAATTTTTAAGCGTTATTTCGTCTCTGTTTTGAAGGTTGGTCTGGTCGACTTCCTTACAAAACAGGGCGGGCATAATGCCCAACAGCAAGCATACTCCGCCTACCACTACGGAGAGTTTGTGAACGCCCTCGGCCTGCGTTTCAAATAAATCAGGGTTGGCAATAATGACCCAGAACCAGGGAACAATCATCCAGGCAATTTGCCCGACTGTTTGTGAAAAACCCATCAACCGGGTGCGTTCATTGTAGTCGAAGGTCATCTCATACCCCAAGCCAATCAGCGGTGTGGAGAAAATGGTGTTTCCGGTCAGGTAGATCAGCGAGAAAATTAAAAAATACCAAAAATTGTATTGTTGGGAACTTGCCGGGTCCAATTGCCACAAGACGGCAAATAAAACCCCGCTTAAGATAGCGCCGGCAAAAATATACGGCCGCCGCCGCCCCCATCTGGATTTTGTATTATCCGAAATGTAACCCATGATCGGGTCGGTAATCGCGTCGTAAATCCTGGGCAAGCCGCCGAGCAAGCCCGCCAGAAAGGGGTCCATGCCGAATGCAGTGAGCAGGAAAAAGGAAAAGACGCCCAAAGACCCCGGCAATAAATTGTTGACCAAATGACCGGCGCCAAATGCGGCTTTCTGAATCACAGGAACCTTGTCCTTGCTGGCAGTTTTGTAATGCGACATAATGTTTATCTGGTTTGATTGAATACGACACTCTGAAGTGCTTTCTCACTTATTTTTACATGAAAATCCTGCTTTCCCAGGGTTATTTTCAATAGTTTTTTCTGATCGGTTGAATTGAATGCGACCACTACAATAGAGCCGTCGGGATTCCTGGCAGCTGTGAGCATAAGTGTTTTATCAGGGTTTTCAAACCCAATGCGTATAGCCCCGGGGCGGATGAATTTGCTGAAATGCGATAAGGTGTAATACAGGGGCGTGAAGTAAACTGCATCGTTTTCAGGGTCGACGATGACCGGGGCAACGCACCAGTTTTTGAACCAGTTCGGACCGCCTTGTTTGTCTAGCACCATATTCCAGTCGATCCAGCCATTCACGTAATTATTGAGGCAACCGATAATGTCGGAGGCATATCGAAACACCGGTACATATTTCGGGTGCAAGTGTTTTTGTGCCTCCGGCGCCCAGTCCCAACCCCAATCGGTCGCTTCGGGACTCCAATACCAGGCGTCGTCTTGCCATTTTGGCACGTCGGCGTCGACACATGCTTCTGTTTGAATCAAGTATTTGTCTGGCGCCTTTAGGTGGGCGTATTGTAGCGCGTCCGGGAAAAAATCGTAGGTGCTTTCGTACCAGTGGATGGCGGTGCCGGCGAAGTACCGTGAGCTGTTTTCGTCTTTAAACATTTCATCTACCCAGGCTTTTAACTCCGCCCGGTTTTGATCGTAGCCCAGGATTTTCACGTGACCCAGGCCGTCGGCTTCGAGTTTTGGCCCGAGAAAGTGTTGAACGAAATGAGTCATTTCCTGCGGAGTAAATAGCATGCTCTCCCAGTTGTTACCGTTGCCATTTGGCTCGTTTTCTACAGTAAGCCCCCAGATATCGATGCCTTCTTTCTGGTATGCCTGGATGTATTTGGAAAAATACAGGGCCCATGTGTCGCGGTATTCCGGAAGCAGTTTTCCGCCGACCCAATGGTTGTTGTCTTTCATCCAGGGTGGCGCCGTCCAGGGCGAGGCGATAATACGGAATCCCTCTTGAGAAGTTTTTTGGGCCGCTTTGATCATGGAAATCAGATCGCCCCGGTCCTCCTCGATGGAAAAACTATCGAGGTTTTTATCGCCAGGCACCGGAGCATAGGAGTAATGGCTAAGGGAAAAATCGCAGGAATTGATGTGCGTCCGGGTTAAGGAATAATTGGCGCCGGATGCGCCAAAGTAGGCATGGATAATTTTATCCCGGTTTTCAGCGCTGAGGCGGTTGAGCAGGTAGGCCGAGCTTTCAGTAAAGGCGCCACCAAAGCCCAGAATAGACTGATAGGTTTCGTTTGGCTTGAGCGCGATTTTGACCGCCCCGGCCGCGGCTGGAGCCAGGGCTATTGGCTGTAATTTGTTGCCTCCAGCTGAGGTTTCGTATACCGTTGCAAGCCAGTTTTTATTTGAATAGTTACAATTCATCGCCACCAAAAAAATAAGGAACAAGGCTGCAATTTTTACAAAATTCATCAACATGTATCTATAGAATTACAACAGAAACCTGTCGGATTTTAGGTTTACTTTTATCGCGCTTACTTCACCGGTTCTATTTATAATTTTTTGAGTATCGCTAGCAGACAATTTCAAATTATCGAGGTGTATCGTGCGCATATCTGCGAATTGTACGTCCATGCCTTCCTGTGCGGCGAGCGCATAGCATACCGGCACTTGGCAATAAGTAAAAAATATAGCATTTTCAGGCAATGACATTTTTTGGCTTTTGCCATGCACATCTATATATGACATGTTGGATGGCGTTTTTGAAAACTCGGTTGTGCGCAACAAACCCGGTTGAAAATGTAGTTGTCCTCCGCGTACAAATACGCCGAGCTCCCCAAGCCGACAAAGAATATCTTCTTTTACCTGCCCGGTCATTCCCGGCTGTTGGGCGCCTCTCCCGAAGGGCGTATGCGAATACGGGTCAGTCGGGAAAGCTCCGTATACATCCGGCGACTTGTGCACGCCGATGCCCTCCGAAATATCGTAGTAGTGCTCCAGCAGCCGGGTGATTTCTGTGGCGCTAGCCTGTGTTTCAAACGCCTTTAAAACGGTTTCCAAAACGGCCAGGCGCAGCTTCGATACCATGTGCCAGTAGATAGACCCCAGCCCTTCATAGCCGAAAAAAGTACCGCTTCGCCCAGTAAAAGCCTTGTGTTGGAATACCGATTCGAAGAGTTGTAGCAGCGCGGTTTTTAGTTCTGGCTCCAACTGATTGTTGGACTCCAGCGCTGCGGCCAGATCGTTTGCGTTTTTGAAATTTCCATTGAAGTGATAGTCGCCATGTGCGTCCCTTTCAAGTATCGCGGAGAAGTCCCTGCCGGAAAGTCTTTTCAGGATACCGGATTGGGATAACTGGGCCTCTGTAACAGTGTTTTTTTGCAAGAAACCAGGCAGGTTTTTGTTTGGATACAACAAATAACTTTGCTGGTCGGGGCGGTACAAAGGGCTGGCTTTAAGTGCATCCAGCAATTGCAAACTCGATGCCGCTGACAGATAGCCGGCGCTCAATGCCGCTACCTGCCCTTCCAACATTTCGTTAAGGTGGGCAATCGACATGGTGTCCGGCGCTACCAGATTGTATCCGTGGTACAGATGATCCGGCCGTTCGTTTGCCAGAATGCTGTGTTCTATGCACTGCTGCGCAGCATCGACAAAATGGCGCAAGCTGTCGAAGGAAATTTCGATCTGCGCTCCGCTGAAAGCCTGTTGATACACGTTCCAACGAAATGCGCTTGCCGCTTCTCCCAGTTGATCTACAATGCTTTTGCGCTCCTGGTCTGCGATTTTTCCGCGTAATAAAGGCAGCATTTGGAACAGGACGTCGGCTGTTTTAGCATAAAAATCTGCCAATTCCGCCGAGACGGGAACGTTTTTCAGTTCTGTTTGCGCGAGCAAGTTTTTTAGAAAATGAAGAAATCTGCGCAAATAGTATAGCGTGACCATCGAGACGCCGTTTCCAACCAGCGCGTTGTTGGCATCATTCCACTCCGGGCGTTGGGTATTCATCCAGATGCCGCCTTCCGGAATAAAATTAGACAGTTTGGCAAGAATAACGGCGAGGATTTTTTCGGTGAAATTGACGCGCAGGATGGTTCCCTTGGCGTCGTTCAGCAAAGCGCCGTCGGCGCCCATTTCTGCACGGGCTTCCCGGATTTTTTCATCGAGTTCAAAATCAAAATCTATAGTTTCTTTCGGGCTTTTCAGGATTTCCCGATAGGGTTTTATTTTGTATGGGACATTCGCATAAACAAAGCAGGCCTTATCCAGCAGACCGGGCAACAAATCAGGAAAGTAGTCGGCGGCAAACTCCAAAAACTTCAACAGGTAAATCAATTGGTGATCGCCCCAATATCCGATGTACGACCAAGGGTCGTCCGGTTCTATTGTTTCCCAATCGAAACCGCCCTTGGTAACCCGGTACGGATTATAACCATCAAAGGTAGAGGCGTTCAAGAATTTATAGATCATGCCCTCCACAAAGGCGGGATAAGCATGTGCGAGCGCTTCCCAGTTTTGAAAAATATCGCGCCAGTTGCCTTCATAGTCCAGAATTTTGGAACCATCCTCATTCCGGGTATTGATCGAAAACCGGTTCCAGGGCCGCGACGGGTCGCCGTGCCTGCGGCTGAATTTGAGCGGCAGGTATTCCTTTGCCAGTCGAACGAGGTCAGGATCGGTATTGTTGGGCAGAAATATATTGAGGGTTTGTACCGGAAATCTGTCCGGAAGCTGTTGCAAAGCATTCCGGTGCCTGGCATAAGTCGTGCGGTTAGCATTTTCCAGGTAATTCAAAAAATCCCAGCGTTCTATTTGATAATTGTCATCAAAAATTCCGCCGCGCATAATGTTGAATAATACATTCGAATAGTGGCGGGAATCGCGAAGAGCATCTGCGCTGTGTTGCAATCCGTCGGCAGCGGCGCACAGCCGGACCAGATTCTCCGTGCCAAGGTCGATATCGGCTTGAATACGTTCGCTAAGATGCTCGTCGTGTTTGATCGATTCCATCAGGCTTACCACCGCGGAATGATTCAAATTGACATTGGCAACCAACATCCATTCCTGTTGCGCGCCGGGGGGGAGTTGGGTAGTTTTTCCGACAAAATAGGCGCCTCTTTCGCCTTTCACGTCTGTTTCTTGTACAATGGCCTTGCCTTTCCGAAACGCGTTGAGTTGTAGCGAAGACAACAGGTGCGTTGGGTTTTTAAGGCCGGTTGAAAACGCCACGTTGGTTTTGAGCGCTTCGCTCGGCTCTGCCTTATCGACAATGATCGCGCTCAGCGCGAACATGCCCAAGCCGGATGCGGCATCCAGTTCACTGCGCTTGTAAGCATCCGTCAGGTTGCTTGCCCGGGTTTGAAGTTCGCTGCCAATGCCATAAGGAACGATATTTTGCATACCATCCAGAAGGTTAATATGCAGGGATTCGCCGGACTGATTGACCAGTTTAGATTTTTTTACAAATCCGAATTCGTTGCTGAAATTCCATTGGTATTGAAAAATCAAGCCCAGGTCGTGGTTGATCTCTTCGAACAGAATCTTGTTGCCATAGACATTTTTATACAGATTTCTATCTGTATTAAAGGCGCAGGCACAGCGTATGGAAAATGGTTCCCAGACTACGATATCCTCTTTTCTGCTGATTTGAAAAATGGATTTGCTGCCGGTGATTTCAGCAGAGTCCGCAATTTTGTCGTCAGTGTAATATGGAAACAAAGCGTATTCCGCATTTTTTCTGCCCGCTGTAAGTCCGCCATTGCTGGAAATGAACATCCAGTGGTCGGAGTCGCTGACAATGCTCATAAAAAACGGGCGCAAAGCGTCGGCATTAGAAATACGGTAAAATTGTTCGCCATCTATGTTAGTGGCATTCAGTTTTACACTCTTTTCGTTGTGTGCCATCACTGATCGTTGAGTTTGTCTTTCCTGGTTCAATAGAAATGATAGAATCGGGATAACAATCAGTTGGTCTCCCGGTACACGCGTACGTAATCAACGGTCATTTGTTGCGGAAATGGCGTTTGGGAAGTTGGGAAGCCTACATAGTTTCCACCAACAGCAACATTCAGAATCATAAAAAATGGGTCGTCGAACACCCATGCACCGGTGAGATCACTGGGCGTAAGGCGGTTGTACAGCGTGTCATCTACAAAAAAATCGATGTAATCTTCCCCCCATTCGATTGCGAAGACGTGGAAGTCAGCATCAAAGCGGTCGTTTTGAAAGGCGAAGCTTTGGGTAATCGATGCACCGCCGGAATAGCCGGGGCCGTGCACGGTGCCGTTGATGATGTTGGGTTCCTGGCCGCGCAACTCCATGATGTCAATTTCGCCGCAAAAAGGCCAGCTCACTGTTTCAATATCGGCGCCAAGTAGCCAGAATGCCGGCCACAAGCCCGGGCCGTATGGGGTTTTTAGCCGGGCTTCGAAACGGCCGTAGGCCTGGCTGAACAAGTTTTGGGTCTTTATCCGGGCTGAGGTAAAGGGCGAGCCTGCGTAGGTTTCCCGACGGGCAGTGATGACCAGGTTGCCGGCGCCGTCCAGCGCCACGTTTTCCGGCCGGTTGGTGTAGTATTGCAGCTCCTGGTTGCCCCAGCCATTATCACCGGTGCCGATATCAAACGTCCACTTGGTCGGGTCGGGGGTAGTTCCTGCTGCGCCATCGAATTCATCGCTCCAAACCAGTTGCCAGTTGCGTTGGGGGAGCGTTTGCGTATCATCGGCTTTACAACCGAACAGGCTGAACAACACGCCGGAAAACAGTATGCGGGCAAGCAGGCGGCTTGGATATGCTTTTATAGTGCTTTGCATCATGGTATAGTTTCAATTTTGTTAAAAGAACCGGAGGATCAATTGTGGAAATAAAAATTGTCGACATAGATGGTATTGGCGCCAGTAGGGCGGCCAACCAGAATATACTGGGCCAGGTTTTTGCGGGTCGTCAGACCGGTGAAATTGCTCAAGGGAATGTCGTAGCTGATCCACTGGCCTTTTGCGGGCATGTCAAAGTCGATTTGATGCTCAACGTCGTCGCCGCCGCCAAAGGCGCCGTTGGCGCCGAAATCGACCAGTTTCAGGCCAAAAAAGTTAAAATCTGCCGACCAGACGTCGATGTGTACGTGCGTCATGCTGGTCGCGTCGATCTGGCTGGCCACTGTTTCGATGCCCACAAAGTCGAGCGCGGAATATTTCTTTACGGCATTCCCGGCCACCGATACATCTTCGAGTGTAGCTGCCGACCAATCTGTTCGCCAGGTGTCCACCGGTACATTGTTGTATGCTCCGCTGAACAGCGAAATCACGTTGGCCTGGGATAAGGACGGCGTTGGGGCGGCCACGGTTGGCGTTGTTCCGCCGCCAGCTTTGTGGAAATAAATGTTGTCGAGGTAGATCGTTCCGTTACCGTCAAATTTGAATTGGAAAACATCGCTCAAATTGACCCCCGAAAAGGCCGACAAGGGAATGTCGATGCTCGACCACCCGGATGTGGGCACTGGAAGCGCGTAGGCTTTTTCCTGCGGCCCCGGGCTGATCAGGTACACATTGAGGGCGGATGAATTTGCCGTCCAAACATCAAGGTGCAAAAACTCCATCCCGGAAACATTCTGGTTGCTGCCCAGCTGAACGCCTTGATAATTCAGGCCGGCGTAGCGCAGGGTATTGTTACCGGCAATTTGTACTTGGGAGACGACGGTCGCCTGCCCCCAGTTCGGGTTAAAATCCGTACCGGAAATATTCGTGTAGGCGTCGCTGAAAACGGAAAGCACATTTGCCGGGCTCTTGGTGGGCGTAGGCGCCGCTACGGTGGGGCCGGAGGGCGCACTGCCGTTGTCGTAGAAATAAATGTTGTCTGCAAAAAGATTCGGCAAGCCGCCGGAAAGAACGATCTGTGCCAAATGCGCCCTCGAGGTCAGGCCGGGAAAGTTGGCCAGGGGAATATCCAGGCTGATCCAGGATTGTGTGGCCAGCGACCCGCTACCAATCGTGATTTCATGTGATGAATCATCGTTGCCGCCGAAGGCGCCATCTGGCCCGATGTCTACCAACAGTATTTTAAATACGGTGGAGGGGGCGATCATGTCGGGCGTCCAGATGTCCATATGAAAGTGGGTCATAGCGGTTGCGTTGACCGTCGGGGCGGTAAACTGGATGCCTACAAAATTCAGTTGCGTGTAGCGCTTGATATCATCGCCGGCAACTTTTACATCAAACACCTGGGCGGTGGAAAACTGCCAGTATCCGTTGAAGAAGTCTACGGGCACGTTGTCGTAAGCATTACTGAAAATAGAGATTACTTTATTGGCCGGAACCGTCGGTGTTGGGGCCGGCGTTTGGGGCAAAACTGGAGCGCCAGTCGAGATGATTGTCAGGGAGCCCTGCGCTGGTTGTCCGGCCAGTGTTGCCGTGATCTTGGCAGTGCCGGCGTCGAGCACGTTTACCTGGCCGGTCGGACTGACACTGGCTGCGCTGGTATTGGAGGAAGCAAATTCAAAATAGGCCGGCGCTGCTTCCACCCGTTGATCAATGCCGTTTGGCAAATTAGCTACGGCATAGCCCGTAACAGTAAAATTGTTGCCGGTTTCGGCATTTTCCGTAACGTCTGCGCCGCCCATGATGCCGGAGCGGGCATGGGCTATGGTTCCCAAGTTTTCGAATTGTACTTCATCAATCCAGAAGGTGTATCCTTTGTTGTCTTCAGGCCCTTCGGAGAAAAACAACATGCCGCGTTCGGCCGTGAGTTTGGCCGGGTCAGGAATAGGGATGTAGTATTTTTTCCAGTTGGTGTTTACTTCCAGGCCGGAAATGGCCGCCTGGTATTTGTTTTCCCCCAGGTCGTTGCCAAAACCGATCAGGTCTATCGAGGCGGGCTTGGAGGCTTTGGCCCAAAAGGTCAGTACGTTGTAGCCGGAAAGGTCGCGGCCCGTATTGCTGAAATAAACGCCGCCCGCATAGGCGCCTGCCGGATCGTCAAAATCGGGTACGGCGATACGCATGGAGGCGGTGCCTTTGTATTTTACATCGGTATCGACATCGAAAGCGCGCACATCCGAACCGCCGAATGCAGCATAACCCAGGTCGGACGTGAAGGCATCAATAAATACTTCAGCAGTAGTGGGGTAAGTAGCGGGCTCTAATTCGCTCAAGTCGCGTTCGCAACTCAGAAAAATCAGGATAAAAAGCAGGAACAGACCGCCAATAGGAAAGGGATATGTATGTTTCATCAGTGGATAGTTTATGTGTTGTGCAGACTATTGAAAGATGTTGATACGCAGGTAAGTGCGGATTTCCCATTCATTGCCGTTGCCGTAGCCGGGCGCGGAGGGGTCGCACACCAATTCGCCGGCAGCGTTTATGAAATGCGTCGGACAGTAGCGGGGCGAGTATTGGTCTAGCGTCCGGAAAATTCCTTGAATGCCAATTTGAGTATTAGGTAAATCAAACCAGGTGGGTTTGCCCAAAGTTGTGGAAAGGTCCAGCATATATTGCTGTGGGAAGGTCAGGTTGAAGTCGCGGTGGTAGTCGAAAGGCCCCCAATCGTTGAATTTGATAGCGGAGGTCAGTTTGATTTTTTTGTAGATAAGCCGCAAATCCATTCCATATCGATCGATGGTGCGGGTATTGTCGCCGTTGGCTTGGGCATTGCCAACATACAAATTGGCGATAAGGCCCAGGTCAGGGTTCAGTTTTGAAACGATGCGCGCATAGGCTTCCCACAAATCTTGAGCGGGTGCAGAACCGGGGAAAGCGAAGGTAGTGCGCCCATCGGGGAGTATGCCGATAGCAGCATCCTGAATGGTGGGCAGGTGGCGGAAAACAAATCCTGCGCTGGCGGCCAGCCGGGCGTCTTCAGCGCGGTCGTTGTCCCACTCATACATCCAGGTGGCTGGGGTGGGGTCGTAGGTAATGAGGAGTTCGCCGGCTACAGTTTCGCGGTTTACGCGTACGGAGAAGGGGTCGTCCAGAATATTCCGGGGGCGGCCGGGGGCGGGTACTTCTCTTGGGATAGGACCTACGATTGGGCGTTGCCATAGGAAATTCGGCGCCACCTGGAAGTTGCCGGCACTGTAGGTGAACCCGCTAAGTACATTGTACTGGTTTCCGCTTCCGCTGTCTTTCAGGCGCCAGCCGGTGAAGGTTTTGGTGTAGTCGGCGCCGCCGTTAGCGACGAGCGCCATGGCTGCCGCTTGGGCATACCAATTGATTCGGCCTTTCGAAAACGTCAGTTTCAGTTTGCCGCCCCAGTTGTCTTCGGGCTTGATTTCATCTTGATAGACGGTGTAGCTATCCCGCGAGCCGTCGGCGATTTGAAAGCTTCTGCCCTGGAGGGGCTGCCCCCCCCAAATGCCGCCGATTTCAAAGCCGAGGTTGCCCAGTTTTGTTTTGGCATGCAGGGTGGCCCGGCGTGTTTTGGGCACCGGGATGGCAAAGGAGCTTTCGGTAGTGCCGCGCTGTTCGAGGTCTTCGTGGAAAATACCGGTCAGGTGGATGCCGGCAACTGTTCGGCTGTATTTGACCAATAGGGCGGGGTTGGCGCCCCACCACAGTTCGGGGCCCATGGCAATGCTCAGGCCTTTGAGTTTTCGTTTTCCGTCCAATTCAAATCCCAAAGGCGCCTGACCGTTGTAGAGGTCAATGTTAGGGCCGTAGTTTGCCTCTGGGTACAATCCGAAAAAGTCGCCTTCATAGCCCCAATGATAGTGGCCGGTACGGTAAAAACCGGTGAGGTCGAAGTCGCGGTGGTTCCAACTGATGTCGGCCCGGTATACTTGAAATCGGTTGGCGTCGCGCAGTTCAACTGGCCCGTTGTTGGTATTCACCACTACTGGGCGCCCGCGGTTTTCATAAAAAATTTCGTTGATGGGGTTTTGCGCGACGTTACCGAGCATGTTTACTTCTACATTGGCGCGCAGGTTTGGCGCTGGGTTGGCCGCTACGCCCACGAAGAAGGATTGCATGTGATCGAAGCCCAGTTGGTTGGGAAATACTTGTTTGTCTGGATTGGGCTCTTCTGGCGTAGTGATCAGGCTTCCGCCGGTGTTAAACGTGTAAAAATCTGCGCTCAGGCGGCTCAGTCGTATTTTCCCGGTTTGCTCGCCTTCCAGTGCTGCCAGGTCGCCGCGCGCTTTTACTACGGCCTCCATCAGGGAGATTTGTCCAAAGTGGCGGCTGATGGATGCCAGGTCTACGCCGCTGCGGTAGGGGTTGAGGGTGTGCGCTTCTTTGAGGGCGTAATAGGCAGCGCGGGGGTACAAATGGTACAGGCCGCGTTCGTTGGTCGGGCCTTTTGCGCAGATACCAAACCACTCTTCGTTCATGTTGTTTTCTCCCGCTTCAAAGTCAAACAGGTATCCCCCATTTGACCAGGAAGCATTGTTGTCCTGCACGTCGAGGTTGCTGGTTTGTCCGAATTTCCACCAGCCGTCGCTAAATTGAAAGGTAAAACCGCCGATGGAGTTCCCCGCTTTGCCCAGGCCGGCTGCATTTTCATAAATCTCTTTCCAGTTCCCCACCAAATAATAGGCTTGTGCTTGTTGATCTTCACTGTTGGTCTTGGCGTTGAACGCGTCAGAACCAAACTCCGTGAACATCAATGGTTTGCCGTATTCGCGTTTTACCCGATCAAAAGCATCGCCAAATGAAACGCCGCGATACATGTTCACCCCAAGGATGTCTACGTCTGGGCAGCGGCGGGCAATAATATCCAGAAATAACAGATCGCCGTTGCAGATAGCAATTGGGCGCGACTTATCGACGGCCTTCATTTGCCGGGCCGCATCGTTGAATAATTGGTACAGCGCTTCCGCCCGTACAGTGGATTTGCGGTCTTCCAGAGGAATGTCTTCCGTTTCGGCGCCTTCCCAAAAAAGGCCGTAGTTGTTTTCATTCCCCAGGAGATACATCAATAAGCCAGGCGTATTTCGATACTCCTCCGTCATCGACTGCACTTCCCGCAGCAACAATTCGCGTACCCGCGGATCGGCATATTCGGTGTTGGCTACCCAGGCGCCATTTAAGGTGAGGCCGTAGCGGCCGAAGGAGTGGTTCAACAGGGTGTAAATGCCATACTTTTCATAAACGTAACTGATCCACCGCGCTGGCACCCCGGTGTATTGCCGTATCGCGTTTACGCCCATGTTTTTGAGCAAGGACATCTCTTCGTCCAGTGCCGCCCGAATAATATCGTCCGGTTGATTCCACAAGCTGTAGGTGTAATTGGTGCCGATGGGAAAATAATCCCAGTTCATGCCGTTGATCATGAAGTCGGCGCCGTTTACTTGCAATGTAACGCCCTGCGCATTTTGCGTTACGGTAATCCGGTCGGTTTGTGCGCTGAGTGTGCCTGCAGTCAAAAGCAGTGCCAGGAGGTGTAAAATTCGATTGCTCATTGGATGCGCTGTATCTGGTTAAGTGTTTTGTGATGCTGGTTGTTCGAAAAATTATATTTGCTAAACTTCGTGAAAGTAGGACTTTTGACTTGAATTCCAATGATATACTTTCAATATACAGAGCGAAGCACTCCATCAGGATTGCAGTTGGAAACGCCTGTAAAACTATGGGCATCAAAGTTTTAGGGGAGAAGGCTGGCGATTTGTCTAAAAATAGAGGTGTATACCGTAGTTTAAGGTTGTCGACAGTTGACCCAACGGTTTTCAGTGTATTATTTGCTTGGAAGATGGTAAAAGTGCAGTCGTCCGGCGACCGAAATTTAAACACACTCTACCAAGGGAAGGCGCTTTTAGGCTCAAGATACAATCGTAAAGTTCCGGCATTCGGGTTGCAGTATCCGACACTCCGAAGGTTAAAGCCATTTCCCAACCCCCGCAAACGCATACCGCGCCATTTTGTCCAGCAGCTCCGGCACCGTTGGCGCATCCAAACACAAGTTTCGGTTAGGCGCTTTTAAAAAACCGTGCTCCACCATCTGATCGAGCATTGCCAGCAAGGGATTGTAGTACCCTCCGACATTGAGCAACCCGACCGGTTTGCGGTACTGGTGCAATTGGGCCAGCGTCAGCGCTTCAAACAGCTCGTCCATGGAGCCAAAGCCGCCTGGTAATGTAATGGCGCCGTCGGTACCTTTAATCAGTAGGGTACGGCGCTCCGCCATCGATTCGACAACGATCATATCCTGCACGCCAGGGTGGCCGAGCTCCAGGCTGTTCAGTTGTTCGGTAATGACGCCCGTGATGGGGCCGCCTTGCGCCAAAACCGCATCGGCTAAAATACCCATGAGCCCGACGCTTCCGCCGCCGAACAATACTCGGATATTTCGCTGGGCAAGGGTTTGGCCAAGTTCGCGGGCGGCATGGGCAAACTGTGGCGAATGGCCCGGATTAGCGCCACAAAAAACAGCAACTGAGTTCATTTCGTGTTAAAATTGTGTGCGGTAAAAAACGGGTATTTAACAGGACCTATCCAGGTTTTTCTGGAAAAAAATTTGTGGAGAACTACCTTTGTAGCATACCGTACACCCAAACCGTCTGTAGTAAAATTATGCTTGACCGCTTAAAAAACGCACTTTGGATCGCCGTGCTGGCCACGGTGGCTTGCTCCAGGAATAATGGCCCGGGTTTTTCTGACGAAGCGCCTTTTCGGCTGCACATTTCCAACAATTATAACCTCCAACAGGCGGAATACGCCGCGTTTTTGACGGATCAATCCGGCGTTGTGCGCGCCTTCCGTTGGTTGCCCCCCAACGACTCCACCCAACTTACCGTGCCCGACGCGGCGCCCGGCGAGCGCTTCGATGCCACCCTGTTGGAAATGAAAATTTCCGTACAGCCCGGAAGTGGGATACGGGACACAACCGTTGCCCTCACCACATACACCAATCTTTTCAATGGGGCTGCCATGCAGCTGCGCGACCTCAATTACTTATTGATAACTGATCTGAGCATTCAGCTGAATGGAGTTTTCAGCCTTGATTCGATCGTTGTTTCGGATGGCTTGCCGTTCTCTGTACCGCAAGCGGTCAACAACTTCCTTGGGGTATACCGTGTATGGCATACCGGCCGTATTTGGTGCCGGTTGAAGGTGAATAGCGAGCCGTTTTGGCGGTATTGTTTTTTTGAAAACATCAAGGACGCAACGTATCAGGTTGCTGTGGACGTAACCACACTTCCACAGTTGCCGTCTCCTACGGCCATTAATTTTCCCTTGTTTACCGATTGGCAAGTTCAAATAGACCGGATGTTTGATCTAACTGCCCGTCAATTTTTGCCCTTAGGGCCGCCCTTGCCTGTTCCCGGCAATGCAGTGCCTGTTTTTGATCAGTTTCCGGTGTACGAACCCGCCAACCTTCCCCAGGCGGGGTACCGGCTTCGCGCGATAGGGCCAGAAACCGGCACCAATGGCTACCGCTATGCTTGCGACTTGTTTTACGACCAACTCCCAACGCAATTACCTGCGCTGGGTTTTGATGTTCAATTGGCCGGGCCGGTGCGGAATCGCCAAGCGGAACTCGATTGTACCGGCTTTATTCAACTGCTGGCCCTGCGTTGGAAATCGGCTAGCGGCGCCAATCTGAGTTGGGAAGTACAATTGGCGCCCAGCAACACCGGCCGCCTGGAATATCAACTTCCCGAAGTGCCTGCTGCGTTGGCAAATCAATTTCCTGTATTAAAAAATTATGCCTTTGCGCCACAACTGGAGGTACGGGCCGAATCCTACCAAAAATTAAGCGCGTACCCGGAAGTGATTGTCCGCCGCCTGGAGCAGGCCGATCCATTGTGGAAAATGAAGGCTGGTTATTTGGCCCGGACCCGCATTTTCGAATGAGCGCCTCAGGCGCCGGCCATCTCCAGCAACCATTCTTTTTCGGTTAGCGTTTCTTCCATGGCTACTTGTGCACGCAGCGCTTCGCGCGATTTTCGGCTGTTTGGCAATTGCATCAGCCGGCGGGTATATTTTACAATATTGAGGTAATTTGTTTTGTGGTAACCGATGCCTTTTTGCCGGCGAATAAAAGTCTGCATGTTTTGCAAATGGGCTTCGAGGGCGTCAAATTCGCCGGTTTCAAAGTATATTTTTAGTTGTAAGGTTTTGGCAATCAGGTTGTTGATCAAGTCTTTGTAGTCGGCCTCCTGCAAGTGCAGCAAGGCTGCTTTCATGTTTTGTCGCCGGTATTCCACACGGGCCAAGTTGAGGTGATAATTGGCGTCGCGCAGTTTTTTTTCTAAAAATGGCGCCTGTTCGTGAGCAAACTTTTCGGCCCAGTCGGTTTCGTTTACTTTCAAGGCAATAGCTACAATGTTGTTGTAAGCAAATGGCGAGAGCCGGCCATTTTCAAGCAGTATGCCGGTTTGCAGGGCCAGTTGATATAAATCCAAGGCTTCGCGGAAATACGCTTGTTCCAGCTGGTTGATTTTACGGATGCAAAAATTAAGCGCCAGTAGGTGCAGGTTCCGTTGCTCCTCTGTGGGCAACTGGTCAAGTTGTGCAAAAAATTGTCGTTTGAATCGGTTGAAGTGCGTTTCCGCCTCCGGGTCGGTAAGAAACTGATAGCAATAAAAGTACAAGCCGACTGCGGGTAGAGCGCGCAAGGCATCCGACTGGCTGACGTGCGCCAAAACAGCGTCGAGCAAACCGTAGTTGTACTCCGTTTTAAAAACCGTTTGGTGGCTGAGCGCGAAACAGACCAAGCGGAGCTTTCGGGCGATAAAAGCCGCATCCGTCTGGTCCGACACCGATTGCCAGTTGAGTTTTTCCGTGCGGCGCTCGGCACTCAGGCGTTGGTACAGTTCGTATTCGATCGCGGCTTGGGCATCGTGGTACTCGCTGTGCCGAAAAGGTTGTGCCGCCCATTTGGCCCGGGCGGCCTGCAGACTTTGTCGAAAATGTTTCTCCAGGCCCCGTTTGCGGTAAGCCGCCGCTAGCCGGACGGTATAGTCGCCCTGATGTTGAAACGCTTCGCGGTACACCAGAAAATGTTCGATCTGGGCGAGCAAATCGCTCATAGCTTGCCGTAAGGGCTGCGCTGCGAAACGCTTTTTGGAGCCAAAAACAGCCTGAAATGCGGCTTCCTGGTCGAGTGTCTCCACAGCGGTAGTGCTTTGTAAATAGCCCCAAAGCGCTCTGGGCGGCTCCTTTCTGCAAAAAAAAGGGGATTGCAACCATTGTTCCAGATGCTTGCGCTCCAGCGGGCTGAGCCGGCTAAAAACTTGAAAAAGGCGGGAGTTTTCCATGGGAATGCCGGGCCTGCTATATTTTTTCAATGATTAAGTTAATATTTTAACGTTCACAAATTTATGAAAAACAATGTATTAAAATGATGTAGTTGGTTATTGTAAAATATTAACTCGAACATTTGTATTTGTCCGGTGAAACGAGAAGTCGAACTTTTGTACCGTCAAATTGCATGTACACCAGTAATTGTCGACCATTATGATGCGAATTACCGCTCACCCGATTTTTCATGCCCAAACGCAATATCCTATGTTCACGAAAAAAATCTGCTTGATGCTGTTACTGGCCTGGGGGTACCTTGTTGCCCCTATACAGGCGCAAATCCCTTGTAACGGCACTCCGCTGGAAGTGGAAATAACCGCTTCGGGGCTGCTCACTTGTACCAATCCTAGTGTCCAGTTAACCGCTACGGTGTCACCTCCGGGCAATTACAATTTTGATTGGGGAGGCCCGGTGTCAAACCCGAATATCCTCAACCCAACCGTTTCCCAACCGGGCTTTTATGTTTTTTACGCCTTTGATTCATTGAGCGGCTGCTTTGGCGGCGATACCATTCTGGTGGAAACAGATGGCTCAATCCCTTCGGTGGCTATTTCAGTAACTCCTCAAGCCTGCGGCGATCCGGCGGTGCTCACTGCCACCGTCCAGGGGACGGGCCCGTTCGAATATTTCTGGACGAGCGGGCAAAACACACCCACCATCACGACAGCAAACAACCCTCCCGGCACTTATACCTATTGTATTACGGTGACCAGTGTCAGTAACGGCTGTTCTTCCACCGCTTGCACGGTTGTTACCCAAAGTAGTCCGCTGAACGTAGAGTTGTATTATTTTGACAGTCCGTTTTGCTTTGACTCAACGGGAATTATCGCGAGTGTCCAAGGAGGAACACCTCCTTACACGTATAGTTGGAACAATGGCAATACTACATCGGTCATTTTCGACCCCGTTGCGGGCACCTACGTGGTAACCATTACGGACGCCAGCGGCTGTACCGAGGTGTATTCCTATGTAGTAGAAGACGATCCGGGCGAATGCGGGCATCTGGAAGGCCATGTAGTAGCCGACTGGAATACAAACTGCGCCTTGGAGGGCTCGGATCAGGAATTGAACGGTATCGTTTTGAAAGTTTCGGATGGCGCAGGAGTCGACCGGTTTGTAATTACAGACCAGGATGGTTATTACGCCATCGACGCAGAGCCAGGCAGTTATGCGATAACGGTATTGCCGCCAAATAACCTGTGGGTGCCTTGCACGGTGAGTTTTACGGTGTCGGTTGCTGCCAACCAAACCGTTACCCGCGATTTTCTGCTTCAGCCAGATGCGCTGTGCCCGGCGATGACCGTCGACCTGAGTACCGCTATTTTGCGGCGTTGTTTCAGCGGCCAGTATTGGGTGAAATATTGCAACCTGGGTACGGAAGATGCTGCGAATGCTCATGTAGAGATCGAGATCGACCCATTTTTGACCGTTACCAGCGCTGAAGTTCCGTATACCGATCTTGGAAACCAGGTATACCGCTTCGACCTTGGAACGGTGCCCTTCAACACCTGCGATCAGTTTTGGGTAAAAGTAAACGTCAGCTGCAGCGCTACTCTGGGCCAAACCCACTGCTCGGAAGCCATAATTTTCCCTACCGGAAGCTGCGAGCCGGCCAATGCTCAATGGTCGGGCGCCAGCCTGCAAATTGGGGTGAACTGTAATACCGACTCCGTGGACTTTGTCATTGAAAATATTGGAACAGGCCCGATGAGTGGCCCGCTGGAGTACGTCGTGATCGAAGACGCCGTAATGCTGATGCAAGCGCCACCACCCGCCGTCTACCTCGCTGCTGGCGAGCAGTACCATGTAAAAGTGCCGGCCAACGGCTCCACCTGGCGGCTGGAGGTGGAACAGGAGGTGTTCCATCCCGGCGACTCCCAGCCCAGCGCCTGGGCGGAGGGCTGTGCAACGACAGGGCAATTCAGCACCGGCTTTGTCAACCAATTTCCGGTGAATGATAACGATCCCTGGATCGACATCGACTGTACCCCCAACGTCGGCTCTTACGACCCCAACGACAAACAGGGCTTCCCCACGGGCTATGCCGCACAGCACTTTATTGAGCAAAATACCGACATCGAGTACCTGATCCGTTTCCAAAACACCGGCACCGACACCGCTTTCACGGTAGTGATTCGCGACGAACTTTCGCCCTCGCTCGATGCCGGCTCGGTGCGTCCGGGCGCCAGTAGCCACCCCTACAAGTTCGAGTACTTCGGCGACCGCAACATCAAATTTACGTTTGAAAACATCCTGTTGCCCGACAGTAATGTCAATCAGGTTGGCTCGCAAGGCTTCGTTTCCTTTCGGGTGTCGCAGAAAGCCGACCTGCCCGAACAAACGACTATCCAGAACACCGCCGGCATCTTTTTCGACTTCAATGAACCGGTGTACACCAACACAACACTGCATCGCGTGGGCAAAAACTTCGTGACGGTAAGCAGTTGGCAGGCTTTCCGCGATCAGGTGGAACTCCGTGTCCTGCCCAATCCGGTTGCGGAAACCGCCATCTTGCAACTGTCGGGCGTAGCGCAGCTCCCCGAGTGGCAACTTGAAATATTGGATGCCACCGGCCGGCCGGTAAGATCGGCCACGGTGACGGGCCTATCGCAGTGGCCGTTCCAACGCGGCGAATTGCCGGCCGGGCTTTACCTGCTGCGCATCCGCGCAGAAGGGCAGCTGATTGGTTCAGGAAAGCTAATGCTCAAATAATAATCCCGGTTTTGAATGTTATGAAAAAAGCCGCGCAGGAAAATACTCCTGCGCGGCTTTTTGATTGACGATCAATAGCTTACTTGCTAACTTCCAATTCGATGCGGTAGTCGCCAACGGGAATAGGTTGGTCTGCCTTAGGCTCGGGGCGCACTGCTTTTAAGGTTACAGTATAAATACCAAAAACGGCTTTTTCCGTATATCCAGTGCCGGTGTGGTCGCCCATGATCAGCGTTGTGGTGGCAGATTGGCCTTCCTGAAAAAAGGTTACCTCGATTTCGGCTCGGCCGGCCCAGACACATTCGGCGTCGATCGGGCAGCGGCTATCGCTGAGGACTTTGTCGAACCGGATTTGCACGTCGGCTTGGTCTTCGAGGGTAGCCGATTCGCCAATTTTCAATTCAAACGGCGTGTCAAGTTTGAAAGATAATATGCCGTCTTTTTTGTCGCAAGCAACCATCAACAGTAGGGAAAAGGTCAGGAGAAAAATGCTGTAGATTTTCATGGTAAATAAGTTTTGGTTCTCTTTTTTAACAATTCAGACCCTTGTTTGGTTGCTCCCAGTTGGGTGTCTGTCTGGTATTGTGATAAAACCTGTTGAAAATCGGCTCCATGCCGTACTTTTGCGCCGTTTTTGAGCGGGCTTGCTTCCGCAGTATTTGTTCCACTAAAATTTGTTTTCATGCCAATTCTGGGTCATGTCATCAAAACTGGCATTCGTCTGGGCGCAACCAGGCCCGAACCCTGGCTTTCGCCAGTAACTCAACAAAAACGCACCCTGTTGCGGCTGCTTTCCGAGGCTTCGGAAACGGCATTTGGCCAGGCCTACGATTTTAAAAAAATCTTGCGCAGCCCCGATCCGGTAATGGCTTTCCAACAGCAAGTACCGCTGCACGATTATGATAGTATGTACGATCAGTGGTGGTCGCGAGCCCGGCAGGATGAGCCGGATGTATGCTGGCCGGGCCTGATTCCCTGGTATGCCCTGAGTAGCGGCACGTCGAATGCCGCATCGAAATATATTCCGGTAACACCGGACATTATCCGCTCGATGAAAAAAATTTCGCGCCGGCTGTTTTGCGATATGGTGCATTTCGACTTGCCGGCCGATCTTTTTACCAAACAAATGCTCATGGTGGGCAGCTGTACCCGGCTCAATGTGGAAGGCAACCATTGGGTGGGTGATATGTCGGGCATTATTGGCCTGAACCGGCCGTTTTGGCTGAAAAAATACTACCGCCCGGAGCGGGAGGTGACCCAGCTGCCTGAATGGGAGGAGCGTATCGAGCGGATTGCCGAACAGGCTTCCGGCTGGGACATCGGCTTTATCGTCGGCAATGTTGCCTGGGTGCAGATGATTTTCGAGCGCATTTTAGAGCGCCATAAGCTCCGGCACATCCACGAAATTTGGCCAAATTTTGCCCTTTTGGTGCATGGCGGTATCTTTTTTGAGCCCTATCGCCAAAGTTTCGAGCAGCTGTTGGGGCAGCCGGTGCAGTATGTGGATAGTTACATGGCTTCGGAAGGTTTTTTTGCTTACCAGCCCGGGCCGGAGTCCCGCTTGTTGCGTCTGGTCACCGATGCTGGCATTTTTTATGAGTTTGTGCCGTTCAACGACCAGAATTTTGATGAAAACGGAAACTTGCGCCCGGATGCAAAGCCGCTCGACTTGTCGGAAGTTGTCGCCGGACAACAATACGCCCTGCTGCTCAGCACCGATGCGGGCGCCTGGCGTTATCTGCTCGGAGATACGGTTCAGTTTGAGGATGTGAAACAATGCCGCTTCAAAGTTACCGGCCGGGTGAAACACTTCCTGAGCGTAGTGGGCGAACACCTTTCGGTCGACAATATGAACAGCGCTATTCGGCAGGTCGATGTCGATTTGCATCTGGGAATCAAGGAATTTGCTGTTTCGGCAGTGCAGGAAGGCAGCCATTGGGCCCACCAATGGTATGTCAGTTGCGACCGGCCGGAATTGGTGGATGCTGGCGATTTTACAGCTCGCCTCGACGCCGCGTTGATGGCCGTGAACGACGACTACGGCGTGGAACGGAAATACGCCCTGCGCGACGTCCGGGTTCGGCTGCTGCCGCATGCTGTTTTTTACCGTTGGTTGGAAGAGCAAGGCAAATTTAATGGTCAGGCAAAGGTACCCCGGGTGCTGAAAGGTGCTATTCAGGAAAACTGGGAGGCCTTCCTGAAACAACGTGAAGGGCAGCGCTAAACCGTGGTAGAAGCAATCGTAAAAGGAGCGCTTGCCGGCCTCGCCTACGGCTTGCTGCTGGGGCCTCTGTTTTTTCTCGGCTTACAAGTTACCCTCAAACGCGGCTTGCGCAACGGGCTGGCACTGGCCGCCGGGGCGTTTTTTAGCGATGCCCTATTAGCGGCCGGCGGGTGGTGGTCGTCGGCGCAGTTGTTGGCCTTGGCTCGTGAAGACGTTTTTCAGTCGTCAATGGGTACGGTAGGGGCCTTGCTGATTATCGGATTTGGTATTTCGGCCATTTGGCCTCAAAAAGAAAAAACCACCGAGGTGCTGGTGGCCAGTGCCGGGCGGCGGCGGTATTCCTTTTTAAAAGGATTTATGCTGAACATGGCCAACCCATCAAACTGGCTGTTTTGGCTGGGACTTGCCGCCGCTGCACGAGCGGAGGCTCCTCCCGCGGTAAAAAGCTATACGCTTATTTTTTTAGCGGCAGCCTTGGCGCTGGTATTGGGTACGGATGTGGCCAAGGTATTGTTGGCTGGTACGCTGGGAAAAAAACTCAAACCCGGGCTTCCAGGTAGAGTTATTCGGGTGGCAGGACTTATTTTAATTGGCGTAGGAAGCTGGTTGCTGGTTCGGAGTTTGAACCTTCACTGATATTGGGGCGCATAATTTTTTTATAAAATGCCTGGCAAAGCTTCAAAATCATTGCGGGCGCCAAAAAATTTCGTTTTTAATAGACCCCAAACCGGATTTTATCGAAACCATTTCTCCAGCCCATCGGCAAAACCGACCTTCGATGCTGCAATTTGTTTTTTCACTTTTTCCTGGAATTGAGTTTCAGACCGATTGAAAAAGTGCGGTTGCGTTCTCAACTTTTACCGTTTTTATCATGCGCCAAATACTTCGTATCCTGTTGGAAGGCGCTGCACAGGCCTGGCAGCAATTGATGTCCAACAAACTGCGCTCCTTTTTATCGCTGCTTGGTGTCACTATCGGCATATTTTGCATTATCGGGGTGAAAAGCGCCGTCAACTCTCTGGAAGATAACATCCGGGGCAGCATGGCTAAACTGGGCAATGATGTGATCTATATCGAGAAGTTTTCATGGGGGGAAGACCCAGGTCAAAACTTTTGGAAATGGATGCGCCGGCCCAATTTTTCGTATGCTGAATACGAAAAATTGCAAGCCCGGTTGAAAAATGCCTCCAAAATCGGCTTTTGGCAATACCTGGGTTCCAAAACGATCAAGTGGCAGTCGTCGAACGTAGAAAATGTTTTTTTTCTGGGAATTACCGAGGACTGCCGCGATTTGTTTCACCTCGAATTTCAGGGAGAAGGGCGCTATTTTTCCCCTACCGAGTACCAGTCGGGCAGCGATGTGTGCCTGATGGGGGCCAAGGTTGCCGAAGGGCTTTTCGGTCCCGGAATTGACCCGACCGACAAAGTCATCAATGTTGGCGGCCGGAAATTGCGCGTGCTTGGCGTGATGAAAGCCGCTGGCAACGACCTGCTAAAACCCTTTAATTTCGACAACGGTATTCTGGTTGGCTACACCCTGGCCCGCCGGGGTTTCAACATCCGGCGCAGTGGGCAATGGGAGCGCACCAGCCTGCTGGTTCAGGCGAAACCTGGGGTTGAAATTGATGCGATGAAAGATGAAATTACCGGTGTTTTGCGCTCCGTGCGCCGGCTCAAACCCAGGGAAGAAAACAATTTTGCACTCAACACCTTGTCCATCCTGAGCGGGCTGTTCGATAGCTTGTTTTCCGTTATCAACCTGGCTGGTTTTATCATCGGGATTTTCGCCCTGGTGGTCGGTATGTTTTCCGTTGCCAACATTATGTTTGTTTCGGTCAAGGAACGCACCAACGTCATTGGTATTAAGATGGCCCTCGGCGCCAAACGCTGGTTTATCCTGCTTGAAATTTTGATCGAGGCTGTGGTGTTGTGTGTTGTTGGCGGACTGCTGGGGCTGGTGTTTATCTGGGCTGCCACCGAAGCGATCACTAAAGCGATCGACTTTGATATACACCTGTCGCTCGCCAATACATTGATTGGTGTGCTTACCTCAGTAGTTGTCGGAGTGCTATCAGGCCTTATACCCGCTATTCAGGCCAGTGGCATGGACCCTGTGGAGGCTATACGAAAATGAAGAACGATTAAAACAGGAGTCTTCCCGAATTTTTTGAATGGCTTCAGAGATGTCAAATATTTGTATCTCAGTTGGTTAAGCAGCTGCGACGACCTCGGTATCGCCGAGCCATGGCTACGCATATCAAAGAGTCGAAATTTACGATTTACGAATGACGATTTACGATTTACGATTGGTTCACCATTGCGGATAGGCTTGGGGCGCTTCTTTTTGAATGTTCACAACATCCGCATCCCTATTTATCCGCAATGGTGAACCAATCGTAAATCGTAAATCGTCATTCGTAAATCAATACTTATGAGACAGCCTCCTACAAATCCTGTAAATCCTGGGAATCCTGTCATACTTCTCTTGGTCGGCCACCACCTGGAGTCCGTTTTTTCAAAATCTGGTCGGACACGATCTCGGGTTTAAAAAGGCTAAAGTCCAGCTTATGCAGCCAAAACCA
>CAZVZH010000007.1:0-31584 GCA_964630705.1 uncultured Saprospiraceae bacterium
TATCACCCGGCCGCTTGTTTTCCCCAAAGTCATCAACCATTCGCCAACCATCCAATCATTTGACATGACTGTTTCACCCGATACCCTGCATTTTCTGCGCGCGCTGGCCGACAACAACCACCGCGAATGGTTTGCCGCCAACAAAAAACAGTACGAAGCCGCATTAGAAAACATGAAAAAACTGACCCAGGCCGTAGAAAAAGCCCTGGGGGAAAGCGACCTGCTGGAAAGCGCCAAATTGTTCCGCATCTACCGCGATGTGCGGTTTTCTGCCGACAAATCGCCCTATAAAACCCACTTCGGCATCCACTTCAGCCGGGCAACCAAAAAACTGCGCGGCGGCTACTACCTGCACATCGAGCCGGGCGGCTCCTTCGCCGGCGGCGGCTTCTGGCAACCCAATACGCCCGACCTGAAGCGCATCCGCGAAGAATTCGCCGCCGACGCCACGACGATCCGCCAAATCGAAGCCGAAGCCCGTTTCAAAAAATATTTCGGAAGCCTGAAAGCCATGGACGGCGACGAGCTGAAAACGGCGCCCCAGGGCTACGACAAAAACCACCCGGCTATCGATCTTTTGCGAAAAAAGAGCTTCATCGTGCGCCGCGATTTTACCGACGCGGAGGTACTGGCGCCAGGATTTGTGCAGGAGGTAAACCTGACCTTCGAGGCCATGCGCCCGTTTTTCAATTACATGAGCGACGTGCTGACAACCGATGCCAACGGAGTTTCACTGGTAGACTAGCGGGCTTCCTACTTTTCAAATTGAACTTTTGACTTATGCCGCTTGCGAGGTAAGTCAAAAGTTAAATTTGAAAAGTTCAATTTGAAAAGTACTCCCCCTAATTCCGAACCAACCGCCCCTGCCGGATTTGCCCCTCCCGGCCCAGAATCCGGAACAGGTACACGCCCTGAGCTAGCGCGCTGAGGTCAATCGAGCTGCCCGGCTCGACGGTTTCCTGCCGAAACACCACCCGACCGGATGCATCCAAAATACTCAAACTGGCGAAGCAATCCGGGCAATCTTCATTCAATACGCGAATCAAGCCGCGACTCGGATTCGGCGAAACATCCCAGCCTTGCCGCATCCGGGGCAGCGCGACGCTGATGATTTTAGAAAAAGCAAAAGCGCCGTCCGCGTCGAGTTGTTTCAGCCGGTAGTACAACACCGGCGCCGGTTGTTGCAGGGCCTGCGCGTCGGTGAACTGGTAGGGCGCCGGCGCAGCAGCGGTTCCGCGCCCGGGCACGAACCCAATTTTAGAGAAAAGCGAACCATCCTCCGAGCGCTCTACCTCGAAGCCCAGGTTGTGCTGCTCGGCAGCCGTCGACCAATCGAGCAACACGCCCGGTGGCGCCAGCTGGCCGCTGAAGTGAAGCCATTCGACCGGAAGCACCATTTCGGTGGCATTGGTCACGGCAAATCCCGAGAAACCGGAAAAACTGGCCCTGTAGCTGTAATAGGCGTCGGGGTTGGAGCTCGGCCCGAAAGTGCTGCGCACCACCGTCTCGTTGATCGAAACGTCGGAGGCGGTGGCATCGGCTATGGGCACCGTGCTTTTCACAATATTGAGGCTGTTGGCGCCACTGCCCCAAACGGTGATTTCGGCTTTGCTGTAGTACAGGGTAATGTCGTAGCTGGCAGTGGGGTCGTCGGCCGTGACGAAAAAGGTTTTATCGCTCACATAGTATCCGGCGGGCAGCCAGGTGGGCGTTTGGCGGCCGTTGCCAGCGCGGTCGATTTCCACCTGTACGCAGCCGGCATCGGCGCCGGCAGTTTGCTGGATGGTGAGCACAAACTGATTTTGCAAATCTTTGAAATACGCGAGGTTGCCGTTTTTCAAATTGGTATACGCTACGTCGCCCAGGCTGACGGCGATTTCGTTGCCTTTGTACAGCCGAACATTTGGCCGGTTGTTCGAATAAAAAGACCAGGAACTGGTCGGCAGCGTGCAACCGGAGCCGCTGTTGGCAGCCACGAACACCGCGGTAGCGCCGTTGCTGGTGCGCACAAAATCGTGGTTTGGGCTGGTCGAGCTGTTGTCAAAACAAAACTCGATACGCAAGTTGGAAGTCCCGTTCCAGACAAAGCCCTGGGTAAAGTCAAATTTGTTCCAGCCGGTGCTGGTGGTATGGTTGCCCGAAAAAACGGTGGTAAAACCGCTGTTGGCCGGCTGGCCGGTGTAGGTCGGTCCGCTGGTGGTGTGCTGCATTTTTATGGTGAACCCGTTGAACGGCTGGGTCGAACTTTTGGAGGAAACGTCGAGCGCCAGGCCGTTGATAATGTCGTTGGCTGAAAAACCTGCCGCCGAGAGCTCGGAAGCGCCCAGGATGATCTGGGTGCGGCAATCGGTGTTATTGGCCCGGAACGGCACGTTAAGTCCGCCGGCATTACCGGTCCCGACCTGGCCGAAGGTGTAGTAGCTGGTGGTCGGGTTGGCGTCGTCGCTGACGATGGTAACCGTCGTCATGTTCTGGCTGCCAGCGGAGGGGCCGTTGAGTTGCAGTTCGATGGTTTCGCTGCCCTCGGAAATGGCGTCGTTCCAAATGCGCACGATCAGGTTGACGGTTTGGGTCGTAAAACCCGCCGGAAATACCACCGTAGCGCTGGGCAGGTCAAAATCGAGGTACTCGGTAGCGGTGCCGCCCACCACGGTCACATCCACCGAGCCGCCGGTGTTCGGCCCGGAATACTGGATGGGAATGGCCAGTTCGACATAAGGCATTTCGCAGGAAGGCGGCCCGGCGGGCAGGGTCAGGCCGCCATTACCTTCCCCGGCGGCGTAGCTGGTGCTGGAAAAATTCGCGCCGCAAAGCGACAGGCAGGTGATCGTGGGGAGGTAGGCGGCCACCTCCCCTTCCGACTGCGCCGACCAGGTCGAGGTGTTGTTGACACTGGGCGCCATGATCGTGTTGGAGCCCGATGGGTCGTGCGAGCAATCGAAATTGTGTCCGATCTCGTGGGAGGTCAGCACCCGGAGTTGCCAGCCCGTGCCGTTCGGGTTGGAGCCGGTGTAATCCTCCAGCAAATGGTAACGGAAGTTGTCGCACAAAGCGCCGACATAAGCCAGCCCAATCGTGCTGCAATTGGAGCCGGAACAAATATTCCGCGTTACCCACAAGGTGGCCAGGTCGAAGTCAAAACCAAAGTTTCCGGCGTTGCCCCACACCCGGAAGTTGTCCAGCAAAATACTGGCATCCGTAGTGGAAGTCAGGGCCACATCGAGCGAAGATGTTGAGGTGCTGGACACATATTGGGTGGTGATCAAAAAATAAATATCGTCGTCGAAAGCGTCGTCATAATCGGTCGCTACCGAGTTCATCACCCCGATGTTGTGGTTTTGAACGCCGGTAGAATTGATGTAGCGGGTAAACATGCCGTAGTCCGACGCGATGGCAATTTCCGCGTGTTTACATTGCCCGACGAGGCGCTCTGGTGCGGGCTGTTGGGTTTCAGCCGTTTTTTTGCGCACTTCCTCCACCCCGCATTTCAAGTCGGGGTTGGGCAACACGTCGGCGGTGTTGTACACAATGAAAAGGTCCGGGGCGGCGCCGGGCGCCAGGTCGTAAAGCGGCTCGATAAAAAACTCGCCGGCCGGGGTTTGCACCGATCCGAAAATAAAACCCGCATTCACCGTAAGCGTGGCCCGAAACTGTGCGCCGGCGCCCTGATAACCCGCCCAGGTAATCTGCCCCGGGCCGGGTAAATATTGTACGGCCTGCCCGTCGTCGACCTGCAAGCGGTAATCGGCTGCCAGCAGCTGCCGCGGCTGCAAGCGAAGCGACCACAGGCCGGCGCCCGGCAGATCGAGAGCGAAACGTTTTTCCGGATCGCCGTTTTCCTCCTGCAAAAAGGCTTGGAGCGCGTCGGCGTTTAGCCGGTAAATTTTGTAGGCGCTCAGGGTGCCGTGTAAATCCGGAGCAGATGGGTTAGCCTGCGGTTGAGCGTGGAAAGTTGGAAGGTTCTGAGCGGTAAGCAAGGGTAGGAACAGGAGCCAAAGCCCCAGGGCGGAACACCAGTTTTTTTTCATGGGTAAAAAAAAGATTATTAAGCGTGGTTGATTTTTTGTCCGGCACAAGGCGCTAAATTTTCAAGACAAATGCGCGCGCCGAACCGTACCTGAAACAAAATTATTTCAACTTTGCCGAAAAGTTATGACCCGAACTACTTTTTCCGCCCTTTTTGCTGCTACGCTCCTCCTGGCCTGCAGCCCAAAAATCACCAACCAATTCAGCAAAACCTATCCGCCCCTCCAACCCTGGGAAAGTTTGATCGTTTTCGAACTGACCGACAGCCTCGACGCTGAGCTGATGCGCTACCAAATTGGCGAAATTGCCATTGAAGACAATGGTTTGGCCATTAACTGCGACTACCATACCGTGCTCGACTCGGCCAAAACCCGGGCCCGACTGAACGGCGCCAATGCGCTGAAAATCATATCCCACAAACTCCCGGGCACCTCGGCATGGGGCAGCACCTGCCACCGCATCCGCGCAATCGCCCTGCGCCTGCCCGATACCAGCCCCTACGAACGCGAAATTGCCTGGCATGAAAACCGCCGCCTGCGCATCGCCGATTTCAAGGCCGATACCGCCCAACGACCCTTTGCCGCCGCCACCTTGAGTACCCTGAAATCCATCTACCGGCTTTGGTCCGGCGCCTCACCCAAAGCTCAAATCCGCATTGAATCGATTTTTCTATGCCAGCACTCGTACTTCAAATCCAGCCCCGACTCCAACGCTGTCCTCCAACACGAACAGGGGCATTTCGACCTGACCGAAATTCAGGCGCGCAAACTCCGCCGGCAAATCAAATCCTTTCCGTTTCACGCCAACAGTTTCGAAACCGACTTGAAACGACTGTTCGAAAATGCGAACCTCGAGCTACAAACCCGCCAGGATCAATACGACCACGATATTTATCCCAACCCCGAGCGCCAGGGCCCCTGGCTGGAGAAAATCCGGCAGGAACTGACCGATCTGGCTGCCTTCCGCGATCCTGACCTAACGGTACCCGTCAACCGGTAGGAAACTTCATCCACCGGTTTGTCCGCTCCAAAAGTTCCCGCATTTTTGCCGCCCGCCGCTTCAAACTTCAAACTCCAAACTTCAAACTTCAAACTCCAAACTCCAAACTTCAAACTCCAAACTTCAAACTCCAAACTTCAAACTTCAAACTCCAAACTTCAAACTATACAATGTCCTACGCCGCGCACATAGCCCAAACCCTCTCCATTCCGCCCCGCCGGGTGGAAGCCGTCGTCGAGCTGCTCGATACCGGGGCCACTATTCCCTTCATTGCCCGCTACCGGAAAGAAGCGACCGGCTCGCTCGACGAAACGCAAATTGCTGACATCCAGGACCTCCTGAAAAAACTCCAGGACCTGGACAAGCGCCGCGAAACCGTGCTCGCCAGCATCGAGGAACAAGGCAAACTCACGCCCGAACTCAAAGCTGCCATCCTGGCCGCTGCCACCATGACCGAGCTCGAAGACCTTTACCTCCCCTACCGTCCCAAGCGGAAAACCCGCGGCTCGGTGGCGATCGAGCGCGGCCTGGAGCCCCTGGCCAAACGCATCTTCGCCCAGCGCGACCGGGAGCTGGAAACGCTGGCCGAACAGTTTCTTTCCGAGGATGTGCCCACCGTGGAAGACGCCCTGCAGGGCGCTCGTGACATCATGGCCGAATGGGTCAACGAGGACAAAAACGCTCGCGACCGCATCCGCCGCCACTTTGAAAAAGGCGCCCTCATCAGCGCCCGCCTGGTCAAAGGCAAAGAAACCGAAGGCGCCAAGTACCGCGATTACTTTGAGTGGACCGAAAAACTCGCCGTCTGCCCTTCGCACCGCCTGCTGGCCATGCGCCGCGGCGAGGAGGAAGGCTTCCTCCGGGTAAACATTGCGCCCGAGGAAGAGCGTGCGGTAACCGACCTCGAGCGCCTGTTCGTGCGCGGCCACGGCGCCGCCTCCGAGCAGGTGGCCCTGGCCGTCAAAGACGGCTACAAACGCCTGCTCCAGCCCGGTATCGAAACCGAATTTCGCAACAGCAGCAAGGAAAAAGCCGACCTGGAAGCCATCCGGGTATTCGCCGAAAACCTGCGCCAACTCCTGCTCGCCGCCCCGCTGGGCGAAAAACGCGTGCTGGGTATCGACCCGGGTTTCCGGACGGGCTGCAAACTCGTGGTGCTCGACCAACAGGGCAATTTGCTGAAAAACACCGCTATTTACCCGCACGAACCGCAGCGCCAGGTTTTTGAAAGCCAGGCCGCCGTTGAGGATTTGGTCGAGCGGTTTCAGATCGACGCCATTTCCGTTGGCAACGGCACCGCCGGCCGGGAAACCATGGATTTTTTGCGAAAGATAAAATTCCAACGACCAGTGGAGCTCTTTCAGGTAAATGAAGCCGGCGCCAGCATCTACTCCGCCTCTGAAGTGGCCCGCGAGGAATTCCCAAAAGAAGACATCACTGTGCGCGGCGCGGTGAGCATCGGCCGCCGCCTGGCCGACCCGCTGGCCGAGCTGGTCAAAATCGACCCGAAAAGCATCGGCGTGGGGCAGTACCAGCACGATGTCAACCAAACCTTGCTCAAGGCCAGCCTCGACCGCACGGTAGAATCTTGCGTCAACAGCGTCGGTATCAACCTCAACACCGCGTCTAAACACTTGCTCACCTACGTGTCGGGGCTGGGCCCCGTGCTGGCCAAAAATATCGTGGAATTCCGCACCGAAAACGGCCCCTTTCAGCGCCGTGCCGACCTGCGAAAAGTGCCGCGCCTGGGCGATAAAGCCTTCGAACAGTGCGCCGGTTTTTTGCGCATTCGCAACGCCGACCACCCGCTCGACAACACGGCCGTTCACCCCGAACGCTACCCACTGGTAGAACAAATGGCCCGCGACCTGGGCTGCTCGGTGGCCGACCTGATTCGCGACGGGGAACTCCGCAAAAAAATTGAACTGTCCCGCTATGTAAGCGGCGACGCAGGTTTGCCCACCTTGAAAGACATTTTAAAAGAATTGGAAAAACCCGGCCTCGACCCGCGCGGCACCGCCCAGGCTTTTGAATTTGCTCATGTGCGCAATATCGAAGACCTCAGCCCCGGCATGGTGCTGCCCGGCATTGTCACGAACATTACCAACTTCGGCGCATTTGTCGACATAGGTATCAAAGACAGCGGCTTGGTGCACGTTTCCCAACTGGCCGACAAGTTTGTAAAAGACCCTGCCACGGTGGTCAAACTCAACCAACAGGTGATGGTACGGGTGGTGGAAGTAGATTTGCAGCGCAAACGGGTGGCGCTTTCCATGCGCGGCGTTTAGGAAATGCGGAGTTCGGAATGCGGAATGTGGAATTTTTCTACGCTTCGAAAAGGGGTCTTTTTTAGCAAGGGTTTACCAAAAAATAACTGATGCACTATGAAAAAACTGTTGAGTTTTATTAGCCTGGGCATGTTGCCCTTGTTCCTGCTGGGCCAGGACTGCGCCAGCATGTACGATTATTTCAAAACCGGTGTTCTGCTGGAATACACCAGTTTTGATAAAAAAGGAAAGGTTCAATCCGTCACCACCCACGCCGTGCAGGCGGTCGAAGAGCACGCCGACACCCTGGTCGCCAACGTCCACCTGACCAGCACGAATGAAAAAGGCAAAGACCTGTACCAGTCCGACTTCCCAATCAAATGCCACGATGGGGTCATCTACGTAGACATGCGTTCGGTAATTCCCCAACAACCCAACCAGAACGCCTCCGGCGACATGCAAATTGAAGTGGAAGGCACCGACCTGCTTTACCCAAAAGATATGCGCCCAGGCCAGGAACTGCCCGACAGCGAGATGGAAATGCGCCTGCGCATGGGCAGCCTGCAAATCATGAACACCCGCTATCAGGTGAAAAACCGCAAGGTAGAAGCCCGCGAAACGGTCGCCACTATGGCCGGCGCTTTTGATTGCCTGAAAATCAGCTACGACTTGGAGTATAAACTCATGGGTACCCGCAGCTTACACACCGAACTCTGGTACGCTACGTCGGTAGGGATGGTAAAAACAATCAGTTACGACCGGAAAGGCAACGAGGAAAGCCGCATGGAACTTACCAAACTGGTGAAATAGGGTCAACCAAAAAAAGCAGGATTTCATGGGCGCCTCGGCTGGAAAAACCGATAAATCGCACACAAAATCCTGCAAATCCTGGAAATCCTGTCCAACACACCATCCTGTCTAAATCCAGGAAATCCTGTCCGATTCCCAAAATTATTTCCGCAGTTTGATCACCTGCGTATCGCCATTGGGCAAGGTAAGCGTACCGAAGCGGTCGCAAGTGCCATTGCCGAAGTCCAGCGAAGCTGTTTTCCCGTCGCGGGTAAACGCCACCACGCCTTCTGAAATCCAGCGGCAAAGGGCTTTTTTGATCAAGGGTTCTACGATTTCGGAGGTGAAGCTGACGCCGTTGCGGTTGGTGCCCGACGAGTTGCCGGTCGTGCTCCAAACATTGTCCCAGTGCGTGGGGGTGTTGCCACCCTGAATGAGCGTGCTGGTGTGGGTGTGGTTCCAGGTGGTGGAGCTGCCGTCGGGGTAGCTCAGCACCATGTTGGTAGCTGTTTTGGTGTACGACCAGTTACCGTCGGCGTCTTTGCCGTTGTTGGTCCACGACTTGGTACCGCCCACCTGCACATCGTCGATGAAGAAATTGTCGAAGGTTTTGGTGCGCACGGCGCCGGCGGTGAACATTTCTGCCGTTTGCTCGATGATAATTTTACCTCTTAGCAGGTGATCGCCGTTGGGGCCGGCGCAGCCCACGGCGCCGTAGTCGATGGTGATGGTATTCGGCCAGGTACCCCAGGGCTGGGCGAGCGTAACCGTGGGGCAGGCGCCGCCGCCGCTGCGTTCTTCGATGGCCACATCAGTAGCGAAATCAATTTCTTCGGAAAAGTCTTCATTGGTGGCCAGGTCTTCGGAGGTCATCACGTCGAGGTCGGTGGCATCCGACTTTTTGCACGATTGAAAAGCGGCAATGCCCATCAGCAGGGCTGCCATCAGAAAAAGGGACTTTTTCATCTTTGGTTGAAATTTTGTCTGGTGAGAAAAGTAGTTTGTGTCTGTTCGCAGTGTTTCCGACCGGTCGGGAAAACGCCTGCATAGACGGGCTGGTTGGGATTTGGTTTAACCGGCGCCGAAGAAATTCTGGGCGAGATGCTAGAGCGGCCCAGGAAAAAACCAGCTCTAAAAACTTGTTCAAAGCAAAAAACAAACAGGCGCCGCGTTCGAAACCGATACCCTATCTTTACCCCGAAAACCAGGTATTTCGTCAACGCTACCAAGCATGCAAAACGGCAAAAACTTACTCGCCCGGGAGCGCTTCCGCCTGACCATAGAGCGGTTGTGCAACCAACTGATTGAAGACTGGGGCGACTTTTCCGAAGCCTGCGTGGTCGGCATTCAGCCCAGAGGCGTTGCCTTGTCCGACCGCATTTACGAACGGCTGAAAGTTCTCACCGGGAACGACCAAATTCCATACGGCCGGCTCGATATTACATTTTACCGCGACGACTTTCGCCGCGGCGACAAGGTACTGGCGCCCTACCCCAACGAAATGGACTTTGTCGTCACCGGGAAAAAAGTACTGCTCATCGACGACGTGCTCTACACCGGCCGGACCATCCAGGCCGCACTGGCTGCCCTGCAACACTACGGGCGCCCGGAGATCGTGGAGTTGTTGGTATTGGTCGACCGCAGGTTCAACCGCCACTTGCCGATTCAGGCCGACTACATCGGCCTCGTTGTCGACGCCCTCGACGAAGCCTACGTGAAAGTCCACTGGCAGGAACTGCATGGCGCCGACGAAATTCTCCTTTTTGATAAAAAAGAACCGGTTAGCGACTAAGGAACGATGAAGCAAATTTCCACGCGCCACCTCATCGGCATAAAAAACATCACGGAGGCCGACATCCAGCTGATCTTCGAAACAGCTGACAATTTCAAGGAGGTGATCAACCGGCCGATTAAAAAGGTACCGTCGCTGCGCGACATCACAGTAGCCAATCTTTTTTTTGAAAGCAGTACCCGCACCCGTGTTTCTTTTGAACTGGCTGAGCGCCGCCTCAGCGCCGACATCGTCAATTTCACCGCCGCCTCCTCCAGCGTGAGCAAAGGCGAAACCCTGCTCGACACCGTGAACAACATCCTGGCGATGAAAGTCGATATGGTGGTGATGCGTCACCCCGCGCCGGGCGCCTGCGTGTATCTGTCGAAGCGCATCCCGGCCAACATTATCAACGCGGGCGACGGCACCCACGAGCATCCTACCCAAGCCCTGCTCGACGCCTTTTCCATCCGGGAAAAACTGGGCGACGTAGCCGGTAAAAAAGTAGCCATCATCGGCGATATCCTGCACAGCCGCGTCGCCTTGAGCAATGTTTTCTGCCTGCAAAAACTCGGCGCCAAAGTGCGCGTTTGCGGGCCGCCCACCCTCATTCCGAAACACTACGCTGAGCTGGGCGTCGAAGTTTCCCATCAGGTGCGCGACACCCTGCAATGGTGTGATGTGGCCAACGTGCTGCGCATCCAACTGGAACGGCAAGACACCAAATTTTTCCCCAGCCTGCGCGAATACCACCAGTATTTCGGCATCACCCGGGAGCTGCTCGACAGCCTGAACAAAGAAATCGTGGTGATGCACCCCGGCCCGATCAACCGGGGGGTGGAAATCAGCTCCGACGTAGCCGACAGCAAACAAAGCATCATTTTGCAACAGGTGGAAAACGGCGTGGCTATCCGGATGGCGGTTTTGTATTTGCTGGCGGCGCAAGGAGAATAAAACCAGACGCTCCAAATTTTCTCCGTCAGCATTGGCCAAATGCTTTTCCCCGGTTCCCAAATGCAGGCAATGCCCTACCTTTCGCTGCCAACTCAGGCGTAAAACACAAAACTACTTATGAAATACAAATATTTAACCCCGCTGGCGCTTGCCTTGCTCGGAGCGGCCCCGCTGATGGCGCAAATCAGTTTTTCCAAACAAAATGGCCTGCTCATTCCCGACAAACACTACAGCGGCGTGGCTATCGCCGTGCTCGATATGAACGGCGACGGTCGCGACGATATCGTACGACTCAACCAGGGCGTCAACCTGAGCATCGAATACCAAACCGGACCAGGCCGGCCTTTCCGCCACCAAAGTATTGGGACAGTTCCCGATGGCAGTCAATGGGGGATTTGTGTAGCGGATATCGATAACAACGGCATCCCCGACGTCCTCACTGCCGGCTATTACGATGGGATCAAAGTGGCCATGGCCAATGCCGACGGCTCCGCTTTTACCCTGGAGAATTACCAAAATCCGGAAACTTTCGGCCAGGGCGTCAACTTCGCCGACATCGACGGCGACCTCCGACTCGACGCTTTTATCTGCCACGACGACGGCCCCGCACGCGTGTTCCTCAACACCGGAAACGGCCAACTCAGCTACGCACCGGCAACGATCGATCTGCGTACCTGGCCGCCCTCCGACGACTCCGGCAACTACGGCTCTGTATGGAGCGACATCAACAAAGACGGCCACACCGACCTGTACATCGCCAAGTGCCGCACCGGCGTCAACGACGCCAAAGACGGCCGCCGCATCAACCAACTTTTCCTGAACAACGGCGACGGCACCTATGCCCAGGATACCGCCAACCTGGCCGGCTTGCGCATTGGCGCTCAAAGCTGGACCGCCGATTTCGGCGATATCGACAACGACGGCGATTTCGACTGTTTCGTCACCAATCACGACGAATCGAGCCAGCTGTTGCTCAACGACGGAAGCGGACATTTTACCGACATCACCCAGGCTGCCGGCTTATTCAATACCGTGAGCGGTTTGCCCGTACAAGGCGTCTTTCGCGATTTCGACAACGATGGCTATGTGGATATTCTCGTAGCCGGCACCCAGCACTTTCTGTTTCACAACAACCAGAACAAAACCTTCTCCGCAGTGCCGGTACTCGACAACAAACAAATGGAATCGTTCGCGCTCGGCGACCTCAATACCGACGGATTCCAGGACATCTACGCCGGCTATGCTGAACTGTTTACCGACCCCAGCACCACCCCCGACGCCCTTTGGTTCAATACCGGAAACGCCAACCACTACTTTGGCCTGAACCTGCGCGGCGTGCAAAGCAACCGCAGCGCAATTGGCGCCAAAGTGTTTCTTTTCAGCGCTTTAGGTACGCAGATACGGGAAGTGCGCTCCGGAGAAAGTTATGGCATCATGAACTCCACGCAGGTGCATTTTGGCATGGGCCAACTCACCCAAATTGATTCGGTGCGCATCCACTGGCCTTCCGGCCTGGTAGAAACGCTACAGGCCCCGGCCCTCGATCAGTACCTAACCGTGGAGGAAGGCAAATGCGTTGTTTCTGCTGTGAGGCTCCTGTCGGATAAACCTCCGGTGTTTTGCAGCGGCGACAGCATTCAAATTACCGCCCCGCCTGGATTTGCGGCCTACAGCTGGAGCACCGGCGAGAGCGGGGTGTTGATTACAGTAAAAAATGCCGGGAACTACGAAGTTACCGTGACAACCTCCGAAGGTTGCACCGCTGCGTCGAATGTAGTGGCTACGGTAGTCGACCCGGCGGAAACCCCGAAAATCACGGCGCAGGGCGATACCGTTTTTTGTGCCGGCAGTTCGGTGATATTGACCAGCTCGCCGGCCAGCGCCTACTTGTGGAGTACCGGAGCCACCAGCCCAAGCATAGAAGTGAGTCAGCCGGGGGTGTATTTCGTGACCATTCAGGGGCTTTGCGCCACCTTTATGTCGACGCCGCAAACCGTAACGGTGCTGGAGGCGCCGCTGCCTGTGCCGGTAGCCGATACAGTGGCGGTGCATGCGCCGGCTACGCTTTCGGCCAGTGGCGATTCGTTGTTCTGGTTTGATGCGGCGAGTGGCGGCAATTTGTTGTTTACAGGCAATCCGTTTGTGACGCCGGCATTGGGGAGCAGTACGGTGTTTTGGGTGGCCAACAATGCTCTTTATGATGTGCCCAACAAGTTTACGGGCATGACCAACCACATGGGTTCCAATTTTGCCAGTGCGCAGACAAACGGAAAAATCATTTTTGACTGCTTTTCGCCGTGCCGGCTGGCTACGGTAAAAGTATATGCCAATGTGCCCGGTATTCGAAAAATTGATTTGCGCAATGCGGCAGGTGAGGTGTTGCAAAGCGCTTCGGTAAACATACCAACTGGAACGACCACTATACCCCTGGGCTTCGACATTCCAGTGGGCGAAGACCTCGAACTCGGAACCGACCCGGATGTGAATATGCAATCCCTGGGTTCTGTGGGTCCGCAACTGCGCCGCAGCGACCAGGGGGTGGCCCACCCATACGTGCTGCCGGGGTATGTGAGCATCAAAACTTCCAATTTTGGCGTCGACCGTTACTACTATTTTTATCATTGGGAAATTGACTTGCCGGCCACCGAATGCTTGAGCCCGCGTGTACCGGTGACAGCTTTAGTGGACTCCACGCTGGTGTCGACTGTCCAGCCGGCAGATATTTTTTCCCAGTTGCGCTGGTACCCCAACCCGACCCACGAGCGCCTTTTTTTAGAATGGCAAAACTTTCCGGGTGGAAACCTGCAAGCCACCGTGTATTCCGCTGCTGGCATCCGGAGTTTTCGGCAAAACTGGAATCTGCCAGCTGGAGCGCAGCAAATTACCCTCAACCTGGAGACCTTGTCAGCCGGAGTATATTGGTTGCAGTTGGAGTCGGATCGCAACTTGATTCGGCAAAAATTGATTTTGTATTAAAAGTTCTATCAAGCGCCAAAACCGAACCGATTTATCGCGAATTATGAACATTTTAATCATCGGAGGTGGCAACATGGGCCTCACGTACGCGCAAAGTTTTCTGCGCAGCCGGATCGTAACCGGTGAAAACCTGTCTGTACTTTGCCGGACAGTAGAAAAAGCCGGGCAGTTGCGTCAAGCGCAGGAAGGCCGGTTTTTCACCGACCCGACGGACTGCGTGGGCGCAGCCGATCTGGTAATTTTTGCGGTAAAACCGCAGGATGCGCCGGCTTTGTTTGAAACGATCCGGCACTTGGTGGAGCCCGGACAGGTTTTTTTAAGCATTATGGCCGGCATCCAAACCACTTGGATGGCACAGCAATTAGGCGTGGGCAAAATTGTTCGGGCCATGCCCAACCTTCCGGCGCAAATTGGCGCGGGCGTAACCGTCTTCACCAGTACGGAAGCCGTTACCCGTATTGAGCTGGTGATGGTGCAAAATCTGATCAACACCACAGGCAAAACCCTTTATGTGGAAAACGAGGCCATGATCGATGCCGCCACGGCTATTTCGGGTTCCGGACCGGCCTATGTCTACTATTTTATGCATGCTATGATGGAAGCGGCCCGGCAAATGGGTTTTACCGATGCCGAGGCTGAACTGTTGGTGGGGCAAACCTTTACCGGCGCCGTCGACCTGTACAACAAAGCTGACCTTTCTTGCGCATCCTGGATCAAAAAGGTAGCCAGCAAAGGCGGTACCACAGAAGCGGCGCTCGCTGTATTTGAGCGCGCGGCCCTGCATAAAGATATAGTCGAAGGCGCCCAAGCGGCCTTGCTGCGCGCCCGCACACTGGGGCAGGCGCCAGATAACAGGTAAAATGCAGCGATACTTTTCAAAATTTTTGGAGAATCAGCGGAAGCCCGCTACATTCGAGCATAGTTAACTTTTAAAAAAAACACCACTTACTGAGCCGTTTAAATGCTTGTAGCCTATGATGAACGAACAATTACAAACGATTATGACCTCCAAGGTGGTCACCCTCGCAGCCGACGACACCTTGGGGCAGGCACGGGAAGTTTTTATGACCAAGCGCATTCACCATATTCCCATTGTGGATGGTAAAAAACTGGTTGGCTTGATCACCTCCTGGGACATTTTCAAACTCGGGCTTTCTGCTGTAGCCTACCAGGATATGCGTATCAGCGAGGTAATGACGACCCATCTTGCCACACTGGAACCCGACCAGCATATCGGCGCCGCTGCCGAGGTATTGATGGAACATTTGTTTCATGCCATCCCAATTGTGAATGACAAACATGAACTCGTCGGCATTGTCACCACCTACGACATCCTGCGCTACGAATACCACAAGGAATATCCGGAGCAGCTCGACAAGTTCATCCCGGAAAACATGTAAGCGGATCTGGCAAGCCTTCGGTTTTTGATCGAATTAATGGCGGTTTTGGAACGCCTGGTCATTTAAAAAACCTGGCAGTTCCAAAACTTTGCCGTTAATCAACCTTTTGGAGGCTCAGCCGTTTTGAATCCCAAAAATTTACATGGCCGTATTTTCCCTTCAACGTACCCTTCAGTTGCCCATCGGCATCGATACCGCCTGGGAATTCTTTTCCAACCCGGGCAATCTCAAAAAAATCACGCCGGATTATATGGGCTTTGATATTAAAACACCGCAGGAATGGTTGGGCCCAATGTATCCCGGCCAAATCATTGCCTACACGGTACGTCCATTGCTCGGCATCCCTTTGTTTTGGCTAACAGAAATCACCCAGGTGCGCGACCGCGCTTTTTTTGTTGATGAGCAGCGGGTGGGTCCATATGCGCTTTGGCACCACCAACATCATTTCAAGGAAATACCGGGCGGTGTAGAAATGACCGACCTGGTGCACTACCGATTACCGCTAGGGCCTTTGGGCCGGCTGGCCAACTGGCTGTTTGTGCGTCGACAACTAAGGCATATCTTCGATTACCGCACACAAGTGCTGGTCCAGCACTTTGGCGCTTACGAGAAAAGGCTGGAACAGCCAGTCCTTTAAAAGAGAAAAGCCGGTGGGCAGCACACCCACGGCTTTTCCGTTCGTTTTCAATCTGATCGTAAGTTCTTCGGCAGTTTATGTACAGGGCCGTTTCAATACTTCTTTGGATGCTGTTTATCAGCCGCTTCAGGTTTTTCGACGGATCGCCCCGAGAAAGGGCGATCCATCGGTGTGGGTTACAAGTGGTCCAAAATGGAGCGGCTTAAAGGTTTATAATGGAAATGTGGAGTGCATTTTTGGGAATTATGGTTCCTGAGGAAGGAGCATTCTTCCGTCTTCATTTTATTTTATGCTTCAAATATCAGGGCAATTTCCCGAGTTCCTTGATTACACTTTTTTGCAAAATTTACTTACTCGCAAGCTGAAATACTCGTTTCAGTATTCGCTTCAACGGTAATATTGATTTTTGTTCCGCTGTTGATCAGTTCGAAAGTGGTCGTAAATTGAAAAGACCCGGAACTGTAGTGCAACACGGTGTTGCCCGACACCTGAAAATGATTCCACTCATTGGAGTCGCAGCTTCCGAACATGTGCACTTTCGGGCCGGACGCGTCGTACGACACTAAATATTCCACTCCACCGACGATTAGTTTTATCGCGCTGTTGAGGTTTCCCCCGGTACTACCCCATCCTAAGGTATAAGCCGTATTGGCTTGAGCTAATTGGGAATAATAACTGTTGGTTAAGTCGGAACAAGCCTGATTGATTTCGGTGGAGCTTCCCTGCAAGTTGATTACATCCAGTACAATAATATTCTCCTTCATAGACGAATTCTGATTATTAAAGCATAAAATTGCTGCATTAACCCGGCTTAGCCCGGTTACAGTTTTTCCAATTTTTTACCGATTTGTAAGTGGAATGGTTAATTCGGAACTTGTAGCAACACTGCGTACCTTAAGCAAACAGGAGCAAAAAAAACTGGAACAATTTCTGGAATCACCTTACTGCACAGGGAAAAAAGACAATTCCCGGGCGCTTCTACTGGTCCGAGCCATTTTTGGCGCCCTAAAAAAAGGAGAAAAAGGCCACTCGGCCTTGCATCGGGAAGCGCTGTTTGATTCGATTTTTGGTAAAAAGAAAAAATTTACTGGTCCGATTTTTAACAGATTGACGACCGAAACCCTGGATTGGACTCGTACGTTTATCGTCATGGAAATGATGGATCGTCAGCGCCGTCCGGTGCTCGACCATGCTCAATTGCTTAATTTTTTCAGAGAAAAAGGAGAGATCGATCTGAGTGAAAAATATTTCCAACGGTTGGATCGACAGATTAAGGGTAAAGCCCAACCCGACAATCTGGATTTTTTCCATAAATGGCAAGCGGAAGCGGCTAAAACGTTTTACCTGGGCACCAAAAGTGGCCATAAAGACGATTTCAACATGAGGCAATCGCTGCTCGCTCAAAAAGAGTATTTTTTGATCGAGTACCTGGAAACGCTTACCGCGCTGTTCAACCTCAACCGCTTCACCCCTGTACTTTCAAAAGAAGCAATTCAAGCCTATCTCGCCGAAATAGATGGGCTAGACAAAAAGCCCAAATCTCAAACGCCCATTATCCTGTTGAGCCGGAAAGTGCTTCAATTCATGCACGAACCGCCCACTAAAGCAGAAGCCACCTTCCGGGAATTTATGGATTTGCTTGCCCTGCACCAAAAAGACCTGGCGCTGGAGCACCTCAAACGGATGGAAGATTTTGCATACAACTTTTGCACCGCCCGCTACATTAATCCTGTTTATAAAAAACTTCTCTCTGAACTGCACCGCCGGCGCTTGCAGCCCGAACGATTAAACCGGGAGCGCCATATTCTGGCGTTGGAGCTACTCAGCATGGTTAAACTCGGTTTGTTACAAGGGCAATATGAATTGGTGGAATCGCTGATTCATACCTTCAAAAACAGAATCCTCGGCCCAGCTTCGTCTGAAAAACATTACCTGCTTTGCCTGGCCATGCTCTATGCCTATACCAATCGACTGGAAGCAGCCCACGACATCGTTCGCAACCTGAATTTTCACGACATTACCTACCGGTACCACACCAAAGCCCTGGAAATCCGGCTCATCTATGATTGGATGCCGAACAATGCCGAATACCTGGAAAGCAAACTAAACTCATATAAGGTCACCTTATCCCGCGAAATAGCGCTCCATGAACACAGGCTCCTGCTTTACCGCAATTTTGGCAATTTTATGATCCGGATCAACCACTGGCGCCAACAACTTGTACCCGATTGGGGCCACTTGCAGAGCATCCGGGAAGAACTCAATCAGCTCGAACCTGTACATGACAAAACCTGGATGCAAGAAAAAATCCAGGAGCTGTTCCAACAAAAACCACCGGGAAAAGGCAAGCCAAAAGGCGACGCATCCAAGCCCTGAACGTATCAGACAAGTCGTTTCAATTCCGGCCCAGTAAGCGCCCGAACCTGAGCCGGTTGTAAATCGCCGAGCGCCAGCCTACCCAACCGCACCCGCACCAAACGCAAGACCGGCAAGCCCACCGCCGCGCACATCCGCCGCACCTGGCGGTTTTTTCCCTCTGTGAGGGTAATTTCCAGCCAGGCATCCGGCACCGTTTTGCGAAAACGCACCGGAGGATGGCGCTCGGGAAGCGTTGGCGGCGTAACCAGTACCTGCACTTGCGCCGGCCGTGTGTTCCAAATTTTTCCTTTGATCCGAAGGGCCACCCCCGCAGCCAAACGCTCCAGGGCCTCCGCAACCGGCGTGCCTTCTACCTGTACCCAGTAGCTGCGCGGGTGGGCGTGTTTTGGATTTAAAAGACTATCGTTCAGTCTTTTGTCATTGGTGAGCAGCAACAGGCCCTCGCTGTCGGCGTCTAAGCGCCCCACCGGGTACACATCTTTTGGAAAATTAAAATCCAGATCAGCCAGGGTGCGCTGCTCCGGCGTTTCCCGGCTGAACTGGCTCAACATGCCGAAAGGTTTATACAGTAAAAAATAGTGCATCCCGGGCAAATTTACCTTTGACGCCATAGAATCCAACTTTTTTTAGCGCTCCCGCCAATACCTTTTTACATTTGTCCAATTACGAACCAAGCTACAAACCATGAGCCGACTGAACTTTCTACTGCTTTGCGGACTGCTCGCCACGCAATTTTTGCCTGCCCAAACCTACCAGCCCGACTGGTCGTCCCTCGATTCCCGCCCAACGCCGGAGTGGTGGCTCGACGCCAAATTTGGCATTTTTATCAACTGGGGTGTGTACTCCGTACCGGCCTACACCCCCAAAGGCAACTACGCCGAATGGTACCAATACGGCCTGGAAACCAATGGCCATGAGGGAAAAATCCGTGACTACCATTTTAAAAATTACGGCAACCGCAGCTACTACGACCTGGCCGGCGATTTCCACGCCGAGCTGTTCGAGCCCGAAGCCTGGGCCAGCCTTTTTCAAAAATCCGGGGCGAAGTATGTCGTGCTGACCTCCAAACACCACGACGGCTTCAGCCTCTGGCCCAGCGCCCTGGCCGACCGCGTCTGGGGGTTTCCCTGGAGTGCCGGCTCCACCGGGCCCCGCCGCGACCTGATCGGCGACCTCTTCGCAGCCCTCCGCAAAAACAACCTCCAGCCCGGCTTGTATTATTCCTTGTATGAGTGGTTTAATCCGCTTTGGAAAATCGATCGCAACCGCTATGCCTACGAGCATGCCCTGCCCCAACTGCACGACCTGATTACCACCTACCAACCCTCCGTGCTATGGGCCGACGGCGACTGGGAGGAAAGCCCCGCCACCTGGCGCTCGCCGCAGTTTCTGGCCTGGCTGTACAACCAAAGTCCGGTGCGCAACCAGATCGTCGTCAACGACCGCTGGGGCGCCGGCACCCGCTTCAAACACGGCGGGTTTTATACCCCGGAATATCAACCGGAAGTCGATTTCGAAGACCACGCATGGGAAGAAAGCCGCGGCATGGGCGCCTCCTACGGCTACAACCGCGCCGAAGATGCCGAGGATTACAGCTCGTCGCAGGCGCTGATCCTGCACTTGATCGACAAGGTGTCGCGCGGGGGCAATTTCCTGCTCTATATCGGCCCCGACGCACACGGGAAAATCCCGCCCATCATGCAAGAACGCCTGCTCGATATTGGCAAATGGCTGGAGGTCAACGGGGAAGCCATCTACGGCAGCCGGCGCTGGCGCGTGCCGCACCAGTGGAGCGATGGCCGCCGCGATGTCGCCACCGATGCCGCCAAAACCGGTGACGACCTCGTGCTCAAACAAACCCTGAACCCCGACCCTGGCTTTGCGGTAAAAGAATTGTTTTACACCTACAACCCTAAAACCAACACGCTGTACGCCATTTTTCCAAAATACCCGGCCGACAACCGGATCGTGCTGAAAGACGTGTTGCTGCCTAAAAATGCCGATGTCAGTTTTTTAACCACCCGGCAGCGCCTGCGCGCCGACGCCGTGGGCCGAAACACGGTCGTTTACCTGCCTGGCTTTGACCTGAATACCTTCAAAACACCGGAAGCTTTCGTGCTCAAAATTGCCAATTACGGCGCCTATGTCGCCCGGCCCGAACTCAACGTGCAGTACGAACCGCAAACCATGCGCCCCATCATCTCCCTGGCTTGCAGCACCCCCGACGCCGCCATCCGCTACACCCTCGACGGCACGCCGCCAACCGAGCAATCGCTGCAATACACCCAACCGTTTACCCTCAACGACAACCGGACGTTGAGAGCCCGCGCCTTCAAACCAGGCTTGCTCGCCAGCAAAGAAGACTCCGTGCAGGTGCGCATCCTGCCGCTCATGCCCAGCCTGTCGATGTTTCGCCAACCCGACCCCGGCCTGAATGTCGACCTGTTGCGCTCCGATAAATACAGCGCCCAAACGCTTGCTTATGCCGCTGTGGAGCGCCGAGGAATCGCATCGAACTTCAGCCTCGACCCCAGCTGCTCCCAAGGCACCTGCGGCATGATCTGGAAAGGCTACATCTACCTGCCCCAAACCTACGGCTACCAGTTCTTCCTGGAATCCGACGACGGCAGCCGCCTCGAACTGGATGGCCAGCTCGTCATCGACAACGACGGCGATCACAACCTTCTGGAAAAAAGTGGCTATGCTTACCTCCAGCAAGGCTGGCACCAAATCCGCCTCCTGTATTTCAACAGCGGCGGCCATGCCGAACTCAACCTGAATTACGCGCCCGTAGGCGGAGCGCGGCAGGCGGTGCCCGCGCAAGCCTTAGCACATTAAAAAGGTTTCTGGTTAGAGGGTTTCTGGTTTCTGGTTGGGCGTTCGTTTAGTTTCCCGGGATATCAAGCCAACGCCCAACCAGAAACCTTCTAACCAGAAACCAGAAACTCTTAGTTATGGATGCAAATCATCTCGAAGCCAACCGCCATGCCTGGAACATCCGGTTGGAAACGCATAAAAATTCCGAGTTCTACGACGTGGAAGGTTGGAAAGCCGGCAAGACCAGCCTGCAGGAAATCGAGCTGCGGGAACTCGGCGACGTAGCCGGAAAATCGCTGTTGCACCTCCAGTGCCACTTCGGGCAAGACACCCTGTCGTGGGCCCGGCTGGGCGCCCATGTAACCGGCTGCGACCTTTCTGAAAAAGCCATCGACTACGCCCGCGAACTGGCCCGGGAACTGCAGCCCGACGCCCGTTTCGTTTGTTGCAACATATACGATCTGCCGCAACACCTCGAGGGGCAGTTCGATATCGTGTTCACCTCTTACGGCGTCATCGGTTGGTTGCCCGACCTCCAGCCCTGGGCCCGGGTCGTAGCCCATTTTTTGAAAAAAGGCGGCGTTTTTTACCTGGCGGAATTTCACCCCGTCATTTGGATGTTCGACGACAAAATGGAACGTTTTCAATACGCCTACCACAACGCCGGGGTCATCGAATCCGAACAATCGGGTACCTACGCCAACCGCTATGCCGAGCTGAAATACACCGAATACGGCTGGAACCACAGCCTGAGCGAAGTGATCAACAGCCTGATCGAAGCCGGCCTCCGCCTGGAATTTTTAAACGAATACCCCTACTCGCCCTACAATTGTTTTGATAAAATGGTACGCGGCGCCGACGGCAACTACCGCATTCAGGGACTGGAAGGCCTCATTCCGATGGTTTATTCTTTGCGAGCAGTAAAATTTTAAATGAAAAACCGGACATTCGGCCGAACTTTTCAGCTATAGCCTACCCGATCGCATGTCCATTTGGAACAACCTTTTCCGGAAAAAATCCATCCCCGAAGCCATCGCTTCCGCACACAGCGAAAACCCGGAAGCCGGCGGCCTGCAAAAAAGCCTGGGCCTGCTCGACCTCACCGCCCTGGGTATCGCCGCCATCATTGGCGCCGGTATTTTCAGCACCATCGGCTCGGCGAGTTACAACGGCGGGCCTGCCGTGATTTTCCTGTTTATTTTCACGGCTGTGGCCTGCGGTTTTGCCGCATTTGCCTATGCGGAGTTCGCCTCCCTGCTACCCGTTTCCGGTAGCGCCTATACCTATTCCTACGTCACCTTTGGCGAGTTGATCGCCTGGGTCATCGGCTGGGCCTTACTCATGGAATATGCCGTGGGGAACATCACCGTGGCAGTGTCGTGGTCGGGTTATTTCACCCACCTTTGCGATGGCCTGGGCTGGCATGTGGCCGAATGGGCGCAGCTCGATTACGTATCGGCGCGCGATGGCCACCTGGTCAGCGAAGGGCTGCTCAAAGGCGGCGCCCAGCTGGAGGCGCTGACCGACAGTCAGCGCGAAGCCTGGCTGGCCTGGACCCAGGCCCCCAGGTTGGGCGGGCTGCGGGTCATTCTCGATCTGCCGGCCATGGTGATGTCGATCCTGATCACCGCGCTGGTGTACATCGGCATCCGGGAATCGAAAACCGCCGGCAACCTGATGGTGGTGTTAAAACTGGCCGTGGTGCTGCTGGTCATTTTGGTAGGGGTGTTTTACGTCAACCCGGACAACTGGCATCCGTTTGCCCCCAACGGCTTCGGCGGAGTGATGGCCGGCGTTTCGTCGGTATTTTTCGCCTACATTGGTTTCGACGCTTTGTCAACCACGGCCGAGGAGTGTAAAAACCCGCAACGCGACCTGCCTCGAGCCATGGTGTACTCCATCGTCATTTGCACCGTGCTCTACATTTTTATCGCCCTGATCCTGACGGGCATGCTGAGTTACAAGGAATTGGACGTGAACGATCCGCTGGCTTATGTTTTTGAAAAACTCGAGCTCAACTGGTTTTCCGGCGTCATTGCCGTGAGTGCCGTGGTGGCCATGGCCGGCGTTTTTCTGGTATTCCAGCTGGGCCAGCCCCGCATCTGGATGACCATGAGCCGCGACGGGCTGCTGCCGCCGGCATTTTCACGCATCCACCCGCGCTTTCACACCCCGGCTTTCGCTACCATCATCACGGGTTTGTTTGTCATCGTGCCCATGCTGTTCATTCCCAGCGACACCGTGCTCGACTTATGCAGCATGGGTACCCTGTTTGCTTTCGTGCTGGTGTGCGCGGGGGTGCTCAAACTCCAGGTCATGCCCGACGCGCCGCGCGGAAAGTTCCGGACGCCGTACATCAACGGTCAGTTTTTGTTTCCCTTGCTGCTGCTGGGCGCCGCGCTCTTTTTATTTCAAAAATACCCGGCCGAAACCCTGGCCTGGGTGCGCAACGACCCGCAGCCCTTCTCCACCGAACAACTGCTCAGCCAGCTGAGCCATGAACAAGCCGAACAAGTGCGCGCGCAGGTGATTCGAAAAGATAGTTTGGGTTTTGCAAACGCCGGCAGCGAACTCGCCGCTTATCTGGATCAGTTGGAACCGGAAAATTATTCGGCTACGGTAGCCAGCCTGCAGCTCGACGAAAGCCTGCGGTATGAGTCGGGCTGGCGTTTGTTTCAACATAAAATTCCGATGTGGCTGTTCACCCTGACTTGCCTGGTGCTTGCAGGCTTAAGCTTCCGGTACCGCCTATCGTTGATCCCCTTGCTGGGCTTGAGCAGTTGCCTGTATATGATGGCGCAAATCCCGGCCAAAAGCTGGATGGGTTTTCTGATCTGGCTGGTGGCCGGCCTGACGATCTATTTTGCCTACGGCTATCGAAACAGCCATTTGCGCCGGTCGGGGGCCATACGAAACACCGTTTCCGATTGATGAAAAAAATCGTCGTACTCACCGGGGCCGGCATCAGTGCCGAAAGCGGCATCAGCACCTTCCGCGATGCGGGGGGCTTGTGGGAGCAGCACCGTATCGAAGAGGTAGCCACTCCCGAAGCCTGGGCGGCCAACCCCGAGCTGGTACTCCGCTTTTACAACCAACGGCGGCGCCAGTTGCTCGACGTAGCGCCTAACCCTGGCCACCGCGCCCTGGTCGAGCTGGAGCAGGCTTTCGAGGTACAAATCGTTACCCAAAATGTCGACGACCTGCACGAACGCGCCGGCAGCACCCAGGTGTTACACCTGCACGGCGAGCTGCGCAAGGTGCGCTCCGAGCAACACCCGGAATTGGTCTATCCCTGGGATGGCGATTTGGAAATCGGCGATTGCTGCGCGCGCGGCAGCCAGCTGCGGCCCCATATCGTGTGGTTTGGCGAGATGGTGCCCATGCTCGAACCGGCCGCAATGCTGGCCGCGCAGGCGGATATTTTTATCATCGTCGGAACTTCCTTGCAGGTATACCCGGCAGCCGGGCTGATGCGGTTTGCAGCTCCGAGTATTCCGGTCTTTTACATCGACCCAAGCCCGCAAGTCAATCGGGAATTGGAACGCATGCCCAATTTGCGCGTCCTGGCAGAAGCGGCCAGCACCGGAGTGCCCAAGCTAGCAGCCGAGCTCCTGAAGGGTTAACCGCACACTTGACTTTAGCTTTCATGGGTTTGGTCGAAGGCCCGCCCGCCGTTTTATGCGAAACGCTGGAATTGGGCGTTCTTTGTACCCTTGTTCATAAAAGACAAACTATGCGTAAAACTCTGTTCCCCGTTCTTTTTTCCCTGCTCGTTTTTTCCTGTAAAGCCCAACCGGCCCTGGTACTCACCAGCCTGCAACTCGACCCACAACACACCTTGCTGCTGCTCGACAGTGCGCAAGCCTCCCAGGTTTTGCTCCACGACGCCACCGACCGTTTTTTCGAACGGGTGACGGCCGCCGAAATGTCGATACAGATGAAACAAGCGCTCCAGCCCGGGCAAACGCGGGCCGACTTGCTGCCTGCCTTCACCGGTTTTCTCCAGCGGGATGTGGAAAACTTCTCCGCCGCCGAGTCCATGCTGGCTGCCGAGGTAATGCAGGAAATTTTCAATACCTGCCTAAAAGTAGCGCCCGATCTTTTCCCCGACACGCTCATTTTAATCAAAACCAAAGGGAAACACTACGGCCCCTCGGTGTACTACACCCGCGAAAACACCGTCATCATCCCAGCCGATGCGCTCGAACCCAGTATTCGCCGCGCGTTTACCGGCACGATGTACCACGAACTTTTCCACGTGTTTTCCCGCCTGAATCCGGAAAAACGGGCACAGTTGTACCGGCTTATCGGCTTTGAACACATTGGACTGGAAAATTTGGTACTGCCCGAAAAACTGGCTGACCGCGTGCTGTACAACCCCGATGGCGTCGACTTTGCGCAGCGCATCCGGCTCCAATTGGAAAACGGTTCTGCCATTGACGCTATACCGGTCATTTACGCCAAACATCCCGGCTACCAACCCGACGTCCGCAGTTTTTTCGGCTATGTCGAATTTAACCTTTACCAGATCGAAGCAGCCGATTCGAGCGCCTGGCGCGTCATCACGGCCGATGACGGTTACTCCAGCACCCTCCACCTGAACGAGATTCCCGATTTTTTCCGGCAAATCAAAGACAACACCGGCTACATCATCCACCCCGATGAGGTACTGGCCGACAACTTCGCTTTCCTCATGCGCGCGCAAAACAAACCCAGCGCCAACGACCGTTTTTCGGAAGAAGGCAAAAAGTTGATTGCCGACATGGAAGCCGTTTTAAAAGGAGAAAAATAAACCTGTTACAACCCCAAAAAACCATCCTTAAAACCCCGTGCGCCCCGGCGGCCCTGCCGGGCTGCCGCCTTCCCCTGCCGCTTGCTCGTCCCGGTTGCTGTCCATAAACCTCCACCCAATGCCGAAACGCAGGGCGCCGAACGGCTGCGGATACCGGGCCGTCTGGTACAACACCGTTTGGTCGTCCCAAAAAGTCGACAGGTTTTCGTAGCGCACAAAAAAGCGGAACGTTCTGACTTTGAACGAGACAAACACATCCATCCAGGGATACGGTTGGGCAGCGCTCGAGTCCTGAAGATGAAACTGCCCGGTCAGCGGCTGGTAGCCGTCGGCCAGAAACGAGCCGTTCAGGCGAAAATCCACGCCGGCTTCCAGGTGCATTTTTTTGCGAAAAAATGGTCCGGCATAATACAGGCTGTTTTTCGTAAACCATGATGGCAGGCGCAGCACGTCGTTGCGGTTGGCGCGTTGCAGGGCGACCGTGTTGTCGAAGCGCAGGTGGCCCAGGCGCAGGTTTTCCCGCAGGAGCAATTGCGCCACCTGAATGGGCGCGCCGGTTTGGGCAGCCAGGCCGCGTTGGTCGAAATACAAAAAATTGTTCACCAGATGGGTGCTGCCGGTCACTTCCAACCCAATTACCGGCAAGGCATAGCTGGCGGAAAGACTGGTTTCCACCGGCTTGGAAAAATCATTGGACCAAATCAGGCGCTGGCTCACGTACAGGCGTTGGCTCAACCACCCCGGCGGGTAGCGCTGGCTGAGCAGGCTGGCCCGAAACAGGCCCGCTTTTCCCAGGCCGATTTCCAAGGCGCCGCGCAGGCGGTACTCGCCAAAATTGGCCAGCACCCCAAGGTCGCCCTGCGCTTCGAAGCGAAATCCATCGGAGGGTTTCAGCTGCAGGCGGCCGGTGAGAAACAGGTTGGAAAACACCGAATCAGGCTGCGGCTCCTGTTTCAGCATAAAAAGTTTGTGGCGCAGGCCCAGGGCCAGCTCGTCGGAGGGGCGGCCCGGTTTTTTCGATTTGAAAGTATTGAGCGTAACGGTGTTGTCGAGGCAGTGCAACTCCAGGTATTGCCGCAAGCCGCGCCGGTCGACGAAGAAGGTATCGAAAAACAGGCTGTCTGCCCCGATTTTCCCGCCGGCTGTGTTACCCGGGTCGGCAAATTTGAAGCGCTGCCGGCTCCACTCAGCCGTGTGGGAAGCGCGCAGGACGCGTTTCCCCGACAGGCTATCGCTGCCCAGGCCGGTAAATTTCAGGTGTTGCGTCCAGTGTACCGTCCAGTTGCCGTGTTGTGTCAGGGCCTGGCGGTCGGGTAGCCGCACTTCGGCGTCGATGGGGCCGCTGAACTGGCCGCCTCCGAACACCGTGTCGGTCACGATACCGCCGTTTTCCTGTTGCTTGCCGGTGTTTCGGGAGTAGATCAGGAAAAACTCGTAGCGCGGCCCAGCCGGGTACCACACCCCCAGGGCCAGCGCCGAATGTTTGACCGCCTGGTAGCGAAATTGACCCAGGTGGTTGAACGTGCGGTATTGCAGGCTAAAATTCAGTCCGCCGGAAAAGGTGCGGGAAAACCGCGCCCGCAGGAGGTTGTCGTTTTGTACCCGCCCTTGAGAAAAAAACAAGTCAGTAAACGAGCGGCTGTTGCGGTAAAACCGCAAGGCTTCGGGGTGCAGCTGGTAGAGTTCGAACGGCCGGATGCCCGCGTCGAACCCCAGGCGTTCGGACGTTTGGAAAAACAAGGGCCGCGAGGAGGCGCCGATGTTGCCCAGGGTACCCCAGTCGATGGCCTGGCGACGCGCCGGGTCGTACATGCGAAAGTCGGCGTCGGGCAGGGTGTCGTCGGCCGGGTAGGAGGTTTCCGGATGCAGGGAAAACACATACTGAAACGGCAGGGTGTCGGCTGGAACAACTACCTGAGCCGTGCTGCTGGCGGCCACAGGTTGTTGAGCCAAGGTGCCTATGGGCGCCGCCAGCAGGCCGGACCCAATCGCCAGGTTTTTTAATAAAAAAAACGGGCGGCGGGCAGTCCGGAACGGTTCCGAAAATGGGTAAACGAGGCGTAGCGGCATGAGCCCGAAAGACATTTCAGCACAAACGAAAAAAAACCGGCGGCGCTGCTTACTGCACCAGCGCGGGGTTCATGCCCATGGTGGAAAATCCGCCGTCGTGAAACAGGTTTTGCATAGTCACATAGCGCGTCAGGTCGCTGAACAGGGCAATACAGTAGTCGGCGCAGGCTTCCGCCGGAGCGTTGCCGAGGGGCGACATTTTGTCGGCATAGTCGAAAAACTCCTGAAAACCTTTGATGCCCTGGCCGGCGGTAGTCATGGTCGGCGATTGGGAGATGGTGTTCACCCGGACATTTTTTGCGGTACCGAGGTGGTAGCCGAAGCTGCGGGCGAAGGACTCGAGCAGGGCTTTGGATTCCGCCATTTCCGAGTAGTCGGGAAACACGCGTTGCGCGGCGATATAGGTAAGCGCAACGATGCTGCCCCAGTCGTTGATGCCGTCGAGTTTCCAGAGCGTTTGCATGGTTTTATGAAAAGAAATGGCGCTGACGTCGAAGGTTTTTTGCATCCATTCGTAGTTCAGCTCGGTATAGGGTTTGCCCTTGCGCACGTTGACCGACATGCCGATGGAATGCAGCACGAAATCGACCTTGCCTCCGAAGTGGTCCATGCTTTTTTGAAACAGGTTTTCGAGGTCTTCCAAGGAGGTAGCGTCGGCGGGAATCACCGGCGCCTGGCATTTTTCGGCGAGTTTGTTGATCTCGCCCATGCGCATGGCTACCGGCGCGTTGGTGAGCACAATTTGAGCGCCTTCCTCCACGCAGCGTTCGGCCACTTTCCAGGCAATACTTTGATGATCGAGCGCGCCGAAAACGACGCCTTTTTTTCCTTTTAATATCATGGAACAATGCAATGATGGTGTGAACGTGGACTACCGTCCGGGCGCGACATTAAACCTGCGCGCCGGCCGGCTGGCGGCAAAGATAGAAAATCCCTAAAATGCGCTGAGCCTCGGGGAGGACGCTGTTGCAGCAACAGCGCGATCAGCTCGGCGCCGGGGCATTACAGCACCTTTTGGCTTTGGAGAAATCGTACCTTGCAGCCCCAATTTTATGGCTTATGATTCGATTGATCTTTTTAATGGCCGGGCAGGCGTTCTGGGCGGCAAGTTTAGCCGGCCAGGTGTACCAGCCTGTGTTTTCCAACCTTTCCGGCCCCCAATTGCTCGACAGCGTCAGGGCGCGGTATAAACCCATCGTGGTGCTGGATTATGCCAACTCCCGCGATACGCTTTATTCCCGGGTATTGGCCAAAGACGACGACAGCCTGCGCTGTATCTACTCCGCTCATACGTTGTACCTCGACCCTACCCAGGATCCTACCCAATACGTGTACCTCAACGGAAGTTCGCTGGGCATGAACACCGAACATGCCTATCCGCAAGCCAAAGGCGCCGAAACGGGCAATGCCCGCAGCGATATGCACCACCTTTACCCGGCTCGCATCCCGGTCAACGAAGCCCGCGGCAACCTGCCCTACGCCGATATTCCCGACGCGCAAACCCAGCAGTGGTTTTATAAAGCGCAGGTGTTTTTCAGCATTCCCGCTCAAAACCGCGACCTGTACAGCGAGGCCAATGCCACAGCATTCGAGCCCCGCGAAGCGGTAAAGGGCGACCTGGCCCGCGCGATGTTTTATTTTTATACTATGTACCGCGCGGAGGCCGACTTGGCCGACCCCAATTTTTTCAATATCCAGCGCCCAACACTTTGCCAGTGGCACTTGCTCGACCCGGCCGATTCTGCCGAGTTGGTCAAAACGCTGCGTATTGCTCTTTACCAGGAAAATAAAGCCAACCCGTTTATCCTCGACTGCACGCTCGCCCGGCGGCTGTATTGCCCCGAACTGCCGCCAACCTGCACCAGCAGTGCAGCATCGCCCGACGAACAGTCGCTGGCGCTCCGCCTGGCGCCCAACCCCCTGCGGGAGCGGGCGCAGTTGGAGGCGCTGCTGCCCTTTTCCGGCCGGGTGACCGTCCGGTTGTATGGCCAGGCGGGACAAGCGCTGGGCCGCTGGGAGGTCCCGGAAGCGCCGGCCGGCCTGTTCCAGTTTCAACTGGATGCGCCGTCGGTTTTACCCGGGAGCCTGGGATTTTTTGAACTGGAATTGCTCGGTTCGGGCCGCCGCGTCCGGCAGCTGGTTCCGGTGGTGTTTTGGTAAACCATGGACAAGCGGGAAAAAGCCATCAGCACCACCTACCTGAGTATTTTTGGCAATGCCTTGCTGGCCTTGGCCAAAGGGCTAACAGGCTATTTCGGGCATTCCTACGCGCTGATTGCCGACGCTATTGAATCGACTACCGATGTTTTTTCCTCTCTGCTCGTGTTGCTCGGCCTGAAATACGCCACCCGGCCTGCCGACGACAACCACCCTTACGGCCACGGCAAAGCGGAGCCGCTGGTGACTTTTGCCGTGGTCGGCTTTCTGGTCGTTTCAGCCGCGGTGATCGCCCACGAAAGCATTGAAAATATTCAGACCCCGCACCAAGCGCCAGCGCCCTACACCCTGATTGTGCTGGCGGTAATTGTGTTGATCAAGGAGCTATTTTACCGCTTCGTTTCCGGCCGAAGCGAAGAAACCCGAAGCAGCGCGCTCCAAGCCGACGCCTGGCACCACCGCAGCGACGCCATTACTTCGCTCATGGCCTTTATCGGCATTTCCATCGCCCTTTGGCTGGGCGAAGGCTACGAAGCCGCCGACGACTGGGCTGCCCTGCTGGCTTCCGGATTTATCATTTTCAATGCATACCTGATTTTCCGCCCGGCACTGGGCGAAATCATGGACGAGCACCGCTACGACGACCTGGTGCTGGACATCCGGACCATCGCGCAAACAGTGGAGGGCGTGATCGACACAGAAAAATGTTATGTCCGCAAATCGGGCCTTTCCTTTCACGTCGACCTGCACCTGGTCGTCCGGGGCGATATCAGCGTTCGGGAAGGGCACTCGATTGCGCACCGGCTAAAAAACGAACTGCGGCGACGATTGCCCGACGTGACGGACATTTTGATTCATGTGGAGCCCGACGCTTAGTCCACCGATATCTGGTGTTCGCAAACTTTTTGTAAAAACATACCGGGCTTGGCCTTGGAGGAGAGGAACAAGGATATCCGCAAGCCCATTTCCTCCGGGGTGTCTTGCAGCACCGCATCGGGTTTATGATCGCCGTCGAGGTCGCCAAACCATACCAATCCAACGCTGGGGTTCATGCCTTCCTGCACCTGAAACCAGGGGCTCATATCTTGTTTCAGCGCGCGCCCGTCATATTGCATTTCCATGGTAAACAGATGGTACTCGGTGATGCGCACGTAGTCGGATTCGTCGAGATGCGCGCAGCCGATGGCGGCAAGAAACCAGGTGGTGACAGCCGTGGTGTCGTCCATTTCCTGCCCGGGATAAATAGGCAGCATGGCGCCTGGCGCCAGTTCGGCATTCAGGTAAATATCGACCGGCTCGTAAATGCCCAAACTGCCGGCGAAGCCTGTGCGGAGCGGATAAATGGTGCCGATGATAAATTTGGCCGTTTCCGGTTGGTTGGTGCGCAGGGCGTTGACTTCAGTATCAAACAGTTCGTGGTAGGTTTTTTCCAGCCGCACTTCGATGGGGCGCAGTTCGTCGGCGAAGGAGTCGCGCGGGTACACGCCGTACCACTGCAAGGGCGGCAGCGTTTCCATGGAATAGTCGCCATCGGGAAAAATGTTGTAGGC
>CAZVZH010000007.1:31684-53631 GCA_964630705.1 uncultured Saprospiraceae bacterium
GCAAGGGCGGCAGCGTTTCCATGGAATAGTCGCCATCGGGAAAAATGTTGTAGGCGCCTACTACGTGGCGGCTGAATACATAGCCGGTTTTATTTTTAAACTGCACCTTCAGCCAAATGCCGAAAAAACTGTCAACTTCTACGTATTCGCCATCGTTTTCCATGCCTAAAAAGCGCAGCACTGCGCCGCGGGGCAGTTTTTCGACAACTTTGCCGGATTTGTCCGGGCGCTCGCGCAAGTTGAGCGCGGAGGCGGAAACGATCAGTTCATCGGGGAAAAAAGTGGTTTGGGCAGGAGCGGCAAAGGCCAGCCATAAACCGGCGAGCAACAAGGCAGGGCGCAGAAGTATTTGCATAAGGAAAATTTTTGGGCAAAGATAGCGGGCGGCAATGCACCCTGCAGGGTGCGGCTGATTTTTTCAGTTAAAACTGGATGGCTACCGCAGGCAACTGCCGGATGACAACACCGAAACGCCAAAGATAACGGGTATGAAAAAACAGGAATTACCCACGAAAATTTGCGGTGTTTGTGGCCGGCCATTTTCCTGGCGTAAAAAGTGGGAACGCGCATGGCAGGCGGAAAAAATCTGTGCCATACCTGCCTAATCGCTTAATATCCAACTCCGGGATTTAAGTGTGGCACAGATGTTTGAACACTCTCGAAAAAAAACGCTGCTTTTTATCCCGGTTTGCCTGGCCTTGATCCTTGCACTGAATACGACCAGCCTTCCGGTAATCTTAGGCCTCGACCCACCAGTACAGGCGTACCGGTACATCGACGCCGAGGTAACCGAGATACTGGAATGCCCTGAAAAAGGCAAACCGGTGGATATCCAGTGCCCGGGAACCCAGCGAACATTTACAAAGCACTACCTGCCGGTTTGGCAATGGGGCGATGACCTGCCGGAGCTGCGCTGGAGTTTGCCCTATCATCAGGATTAGGTTTCAGGACAGCATGTTTTCCTATCTTCGTGCCGTTTTTTCACGAAATGCCCGCGCGGCCCTGTCATGCTCGATTTATTAGCCCAGTTCCTGGATTTTATCCGCCACCTCGACGTACACCTCGAAAATATCATGCGGGAGTACCAGGTAATGACCTATTTGCTGCTCGCCCTGATCATTTTTTGCGAAACCGGCCTGGTCGTCACGCCTTTCCTGCCGGGCGATTCCCTGTTGTTTGCCGCCGGCGCCATCACCGCCAAAACCGGTATTTTGAATGTTTGGCTGCTGATTCCGCTGTTGTTCGGCGCCGCTATCCTGGGCGACAACACGAATTATTTTTTCGGGCGCTATCTCGGCAATAAAGTGTTTACCCGCGACTACTGGTTCCTGAAACGCGCCTATATCGAGCGCACCCAGGAGTTTTATAAAAAATACGGCGGGCGCACGCTGGTGATCGCGCGGTTTGTGCCCATTGTCCGCACCTTCGCGCCTTTTGTAGCCGGTGTCGGCAATATGACTTACCGGCGTTTTATCGGCTATTGCATCGGCGGCGGTATCGCTTGGGTGACCGGATTGACGCTGGCGGGCTATTTTTTCGGACAAATTCCCATTGTGAAAAACAATTTTGAAATTGTGGTTTTCGGAATCATTGGCATTTCTGTGCTGCCGATTATTGTGGAGTTTGTGCGGGTTAAGTGGGGGAAATCCTAACTTGTCAGGTCCAAAATTTTAAAAAAATACGGAAAGGCGGCTGGCGCAAAGCGTTGCCGCCTTTCCGTATTTTTTTAAAATTTTGGACCTGACAGGTTTTAAAATAACAACCCCGTCCGTACCTTTGCACCAGTACACCAATATGGCACGACATAACACATATTATTACGCCTATGCTTACCGCTATCCCGCAGCTAGCCTGACGGCGCCTTAGGTGTACCGCACATTGAATAAGAAACAAACACCCGGCCCGGTTCAGCAGCAGCTGAGCCGGGCTTTTTTTATGCACGTTTAAAACCTGTTTTATGGCAAATGCTCCTTTTCCCGACCCGGCGGTTTGGGCAACCTTGTTCAACCGTCAATCAGCCAATTTGCACGACAAGGCTTGTCCTGAATTTTTTACCGGGCTGCAAGCCCTGGGGTTTTCCGCCGCCGAAGTTCCCACCCTGCCGGCCTTGAGCGCGCGCCTAAATGCGCAAAGTGGTTGGCGCATCCAGCGTGTGCCGGGCATTGTGGACGCCGGCGATTTTCTGGACCTGCTGGCCCGCCAAATTTTTCCGTCGACCTACTTTTTGCGCAACATGGCGCAGTTGGATTACCTGGAAGAGCCCGATATGTTCCACGACTTGTTCGGGCACCTGCCCTTGCTCGCCCACCCGGAGTTTTCTACTTTTTACCAGCGACTGGGGTTGCTCGGACGGTGTTTCCGGCAGCAACCGGGCGCGCTGGAGCGCATCGAGCGGTTTTACTGGTACACCGTAGAGTTCGGGTTGGTGGCGGCCGGCGAAGCGGTGCGGATTTACGGCTCCGGCTTGCTGTCGTCGTTTGGCGAGAGCCGGCAGATTTTTCAGCCGGGGGTGGATATCCGGCCGTTTTGCCTGAAGGATATTCTGGAACTGCCGTTTGACAAAAGCCAAATGCAGCCAGTGTATTATGCGGTGCCGGATTTTGAGTTTTTGTTTGGGCAGTTGGGTGTGTTGGAGGAGGTGTTGGTTAAAAACCTGACAGCTTAGGCATTCCGCCCGATACAATTCAAATCGTCAAAAGCCTGCCGCAACCGCGCGACAAAGGCTTTTTCGCCTTCCCGAAGCCAGACGCGGGGGTCGTAGAATTTTTTGTTCGGTTTGTCCGGGCCTTCCGGATTGCCAATTTGCCCCTGGAGGTAACCTTTTTTGGCTTCGTAGTAGCCGCGCACCCCGTCCCAAAACGCCCATTGCATATCGGTGTCGATGTTCATTTTGATGGCGCCGTAGGAAATGGCTTCGCGAATCTCTTCCTGGCTGGAGCCGGAGCCGCCGTGGAAAACGAAGTGCACGGGTTTAGCGTCCGGCAAGCGGTATTTTTCGCGGATGTAGTCCTGGGAGTTTTTCAGGATCACCGGTTGGAGTTGAACGTTACCGGGTTTGTACACGCCGTGCACATTACCGAAGGCGGCGGCTACTGTAAACCGGGGGCTGACGGCGCGCAAGGTTTCGTAAGCATAAGCAACTTCGCTGGGTTGGGTGTAGAGCCGGGAGGAGTCGACGTCGCTGTTGTCGACGCCGTCTTCTTCGCCGCCGGTGACGCCGAGTTCGATTTCGAGGGTCATGCCCAATGGCGCCATACGGGCCAGATAATTGCGGCAGATTTCGATATTTTCGTGCAGCGGCTCCTCCGACAGGTCGAGCATGTGGCTGCTATACAGTGGGTAGCCGTTTTTTTCAAAAAATTTTTCGCCCTCGTCCAGCAGGCCTTTCACCCAATCGATGATGTTGAGCGCGCAGTGGTCGGTATGGAGTACCACGGGCACTCCATAGGCTTCGGCCATGGCGTGCACGTGTTGGGCGCCGGAAATGCCACCCAGAATGGCGGCGCGTTGGCCATCGTTGCTGAGGCCTTTGCCGGCAAAAAAGGCGGCGCCGCCGTTGGAATACTGGATGATGACCGGGCTTTTTACCGCGGCGGCAGTTTCCAAAACAGCATTCACGGAATTAGTGCCGATCACGTTGACGGCCGGGAGAGCATACTGGTGTTCGAGTGCGTGGTTGAACAGGTCGGTGACCTCTGCGCCATGCAAAACGCCGGGACGAAATTTTGACATCTGAAAGGAGCTGGTTTTACCGCCTGCGGCGGATCGTTTTGAAATAAAAAAGGCAGTGCAATGATAGGATAATTCCGGAACATCCTGGTCCGGCCCACCCCATCAAAGTCCTTTTTCGACGAGGTAGCGCTCGGCATCCAGCGCGGCCATACAACCGGAGCCGGCAGCGGTGACCGCCTGTCGGTAAATTTTGTCCTGCGCGTCGCCGCTGGCAAATACCCCGGGGATGTTCGTCAGCGAGCGGCCGGGCAGGGTTTGGATATACCCCGTTTCGTCGAGGTCGATCCAGTCCTTAAAAATTTCCGTGTTAGGTTTGTGGCCGATGGCGACAAAAAAGCCGGTGACCGGCAGTACCGATTTTTCGCCGGTTTTGTTGTTGACGATGCGGATGCCTTCGACGACGTCTTGTCCCAGCACTTCCTCGGCTTCGGTATTCCAGTGGATTTGCAGGTTCGGGGTATTCAGCACGCGCTCCTGCATGATTTTGGAGGCGCGCATCTCGTCGCGGCGCACAAGCAGGTGCACTTTGGAGCAAATTTTAGCCAGGTAGGTGCTTTCTTCCGCCGCGGTATCTCCGCCGCCGACGACGGCTACTTCCTGTTTGCGGTAAAAAAAGCCGTCGCACACGGCGCAGGCTGAAACGCCGGCGTTCATCAGGCGGGCTTCGTTCGGGATACCCAGGTATTTGGCATCGGCGCCGGTGGCGATAATGACGGCCGGGGCGTGAATTTCGACGCCGCTTTCCGACCAGGCTTTGTGGATCGGGCCGGTAAAATCGACTTTAGTAATCATTTCCATGCGGATTTCCACTTCGAAGCGCTCGGCTTGGCGGCGAAAATCTTCCATCATTTCAGGGCCGTTGCGGCCCTCCGGATAGCCGGGGTAGTTTTCCACATCGTTGGTGGTCATGAGTTGCCCGCCGGGCTGCGGGCCGGTGTACATCAGGGGTTGAAGGCCGGCGCGGGCGGCGTAAATGGCTGCGGTATACCCTGCTGGGCCCGAGCCGATAATGAGGCATTTTACTTTTTCCATAGTGGCGGCAAAAGTAACACGCCGGGCACGGTTTGGTTTCAACTATTCCAATTTTCGATGGTACTTTTTAAGGTAAAAAGGAATTTCGCCGACCTATTTGGCCAATGCCCTGAAATTTCCGTTTTTACACGGTCAAATTTTCAACACAAGGCTGTCTATGAACCAATACGAACAACTTTTGCGCGCCAACAAGCGCTGGGCGGAGGAAAAAGTAAAACAAGACCCCGGATTTTTTGAGCGCCTGGTCGACATTCAACGACCTGGATTTCTGTGGATCGGTTGTTCCGACAGCCGGGTGCCGCCCAACGAGATCACGCAAACCCAGCCCGGCGAAATTTTCATCCACCGCAATGTCGCCAACCTGGTCATCCACACCGACCTGAACCTGCTGAGCGTGCTGCAATATGCCGTGGAGGTGCTCGAAGTGCAGCACGTAGTGGTTTGCGGGCACTATGGCTGCGGCGGTGTAAAAGCGGCTATGAGCAACGCGTCGTTCGGGTTGATCAATACCTGGCTGCAAAACATCAAAGACGTGTATCGGCTGCACGCCGCTGAGCTGGAGGCGATTGCTTCCGAGCCGGACCGGCTCAACCGCCTCATCGAACTCAACATCATCGAACAGGTGCACAACCTGAGCGAAACCACCATTGTGCAAAAAGCCTGGAAACACCGCGACGGCCCGCACCTGCACGGCTGGGTGTACGATTTGAGCAACGGGATCATTCATCCATTGGTGGATATTCCCGCCCAGTCGCGACTGTCGAGCCGGATTTACGAATACGATAACTTGTAGAAGAGCATAGCGCTATTTCCCCTTAGCCTTACCTTTTCCTCCCTTTGGCTTTTTCTCATCGAAAGCGCCCGGCATTTCTTTTTCAATGATCGCTTTCACGTCTTCGAGGCTCAGGCCCCGGGCGTGCTCGGCGGTCATTTTCACCCCATCGACTTTGGGCAGGTTGACTGGGTTTTTCCCGAAGCGGATAAAGGGCCCCCAGCGGCCATTTTCAATACTGATTTTTTCTTCCGGCCAAATTTGAATGTAGCGGTTGGCTTCCTTCTCAATTTTGGATTCGATCAGTTCGATGGCCTGTTTTTCGGTAATTTGGTCAAAATTGACCCGGGCAGGCACGTTGACATACAGGTCGGTCCATTTCAGAAAAGGCCCGAAACGTCCCTTGCCCTTGGTGATCGGTTGGTTTTGGTACTGCCCGATCGGTTTGTCGGCATCGCGTTTGGCATTGATTAGTTCCACAGCGCGCTCGAAACTGATGTCGAAGGGGTCTTCGTCGCGGGGGATTGACACGAACATTTCGCCGATTTTCACATAGGGCCCGAAACGGCCGGCGTTGACGCTGACCTCCTCGCCGTTGAGCTCGCCCAGGCTGCGGGGCAGGGCAAAGCTGGCCAGGGCTTCGGCGAGGGTGACGGTTTCGAGGGTCGTTCCCGGTTTCAGGTTGGCATACTTGGGTTTTTCTTTGGGTTTCAGCTCGTCGCCGGTGCCGATTTGGACTACCGGTTTGCCGAGTCTGGACATGCGAACCAGTATCGTGCGACCGCTTTCGGGGTCTTTGCCAAGAATGCGTTCGCCGCTGGCCCTGTCGGCTTCGGCCAAGGTTTTTTCCACGTCCTGATGAAAAGGTTTGTAAAACTGGTCGATCATACGCGCCCAGTCGACCTTTCCTTCAGCAATGTGGTCAAACTTGGCTTCGATGCCGGCGGTGAAGCCGTAGTCCATAATATTTTTAAAATGCTCGTCGAGGAAGTCGCTGACGATCACGCCCATATCAGTGGGATAGAGCACATTTTTGGTAGCGCCGGTCACTTCCGAGCTTTTGGATTTGCTGATTTCATTGTTCTTCAACACCAAAATCTGGAACTGGCGTTCTTCGCCCGGGCGGCTGTCCTTAACGACGTAGCCGCGGTTGGTTTCCATAATTTTGGTAATGGTGGGGGCATAGGTGGATGGGCGGCCGATACCGAGTTCTTCCAGTTTTTTTACCAAAGCTGCCTCCGAGAAGCGGGCGGGCGGGCGGGTGAAGCGTTCGGTGGCGGTGAGGTTGTCGAGCTGGAGGCTCTGGCCGGTTTTCAAGGGCGGCAGAATGCCTTTGGCTTCCTCCTCGTCGTCGTCGGTACCTTCGAGGTACACCTTAAGAAAACCGTCGAATTTGAGCACTTCGCCTTCGGCTACCAGGCGGGCTTGCGGCTGGGTGCTGATGTTGATGTCGACCGTGGTTTTTTCCAGTTCGGCGTCGGCCATTTGGCTGGCCATGGTGCGTTTCCAGATGAGGTCGTAGAGGCGCTGTTCGTCGCGGTTGGTACCGCCGGTAGCATTTTCGATGTAAGTCGGTCGGATAGCTTCGTGGGCTTCCTGGGCGCTGCTGCTTTTTGTTTTATAGCGGCGGGTTTGCACGTAGCGCTGGCCGTATTGTTTTTCCACTTCTGTGCCGATGGCTTGCAGGGCGAGCTCGCTGAGGTTGGTGGAGTCGGTACGCATATAGGTGATAAAACCCTGTTCGTACAGGCCCTGGGCGACCGACATGGTGCGTTTGACGGAAAAGCCCAGTTTACGGCTGGCTTCCTGCTGCAAGGTAGAGGTGGTAAACGGCGGGGCGGGGCGGCGGCGGGTAGGGCGCACGTCGATGGCGCCGACGTTGTAATTGGCTTGCCGGCATTTTTGTAAAAAGGCTTCGGCGCCAGCGGCATCGTCGTAGCGTTCGGGGCTTTCGGCGCGGAAAGACACGACTTTACCCTGTGCGTTGGGCGCCAGGAAATCGGCGGTGATGCGGAAGTACGGGCGCACATCGAAATCCTGAATTTCGCGTTCCCGCTCGACGATCAATTTTACGGCAACCGATTGTACCCGGCCGGCGGAGAGTTGGCCTTTGACTTTTTTCCATAGCAGACCGGAGAGTTCCCAACCAACCAGCCGGTCGAGGATGCGGCGCGCCTGTTGGGCGTTGACGAGGTTGAGGTCGAGCAAGCGCGGATTTTTCACGGCGCTTTGAATCGCCGGTTTCGTAATTTCATGAAAGACAATGCGTTTAGCGCTTCGGGCGTCAAGACCGAGCACTTCGCACAAGTGCCAGGAAATGGCTTCTCCCTCGCGGTCTTCTTCAGTCGCCAGCCAAACTTCCTCTACTTTTGAGGCGGTGGCTTTGAGTTCGCGGACGGTTTTGTGCTTATCAGGAGGGATGACGTAGTTGGGTTTGTAGCCGTTGTTGACATCCACCCCGAGGTCGGTTCCTTTCTCCAAATCGCGGATGTGTCCGTAGGAGGATTTTACGGTAAAATCGCCGCCCAGAAACTTTTCAATTGTTTTCGCTTTCGCCGGAGATTCGACGATAAGAAGTCTTTTTGCCATAGTAGGGGGCAAAAGTAAGGGGATTTTGACACCAAACAACATTCCGCCACAAAGGAGGCTTCGATCTGGGGTTTATCCGCCGCCTTGGGGCTTGCCCGGCGCGGGCGCGGGTGCTTGGTTTTTCAGGCTATCCGGGCGCGGCCGTTTGCGCACTTCTTGTTTAATAACTTCGCCTTCCTGCACTTCGGTTTGCCAGGCGGCTTTTCGTTTTTCCCGAAAAAACTGGGCGAGATCGCGAATCACCACCGGCTTATTGTTCACGTGGCGGTGAAAGGCCAGAAGGAGGAAATCAGCCATGTCGTCGGGGTATGTGACGCCGGCGCTGCGCAAATAATGCGAAAGACGCGAGCCTTCGTAGAAGCTCCAGTTGGAGATCATCCATTGGCCGAGGCGGTTGTGCATGAGTTGGCAAACGCTGTCTTCGGGGATGGAGGCGAAGGCCAGTTTGGCTTCGGCAGAGGTGAGTTTGTCCAGTTGCGCGAGGGCGTCGTCGAGGTTTTTAGGAATGTACACCCCGTGTAAGCGGTCTTTTTTGATACGTTCCTGGTATTCGCGTTGGTATTCGGCGTCGTTGGCGGGCGGGTGGTATTCCTGGGCAAAAATTGGGCTGGAGCACAGCCAGAAGAGCTGAGAAAGGAGCAAAACTGAAGGCGTGTAGTATTGTTTAACTGACATTAAAGACATTTGTGGTGGTGTTATTAACTGAATCTAATCCGCCTACGTCCGGACGATTGTACCGGCGCCGGCAGTATTCCTTGAAAAAATGGTAAATATTAAGGAGCCTGCATTCCGGCTTTCTCTGTTGGAAATATTTTTACTGGAAGTGGCCATTTGGCTGGGCTTGTGGCTGCTGAGCGATTACATGGCCGCGCTTCTAACGCTGATCATTTCCGCCATCGTATTTGCCGTTTTGGCGATAGCCTTGGTTTCGGAGGCGATCGAACGCTCGAAGGTGCCGCGCTGGTATTTTTGGGTGATGGGCTTGAGCGTGGTGGCGCCGGTGGCAGCGGCCTTGCTTTACCTGCTGATTTTCGGCGGGGAATTCAGCTTTTTAAAATGAGGCTCAAATATCCTCGAAGGTACCCGTTTGGCGGTTTTTACGCACCTTATCCCACTCGAAATAGCGCCCGTTCATGGCGATGTAAACGCCTGGCGGGAGCACCTGTACGAAGGCCAGGGCGCTGCCGAGGTTGAAAAAACCGTCGGACGAGGTACCGAAAGCGTAGGGGATCATAGCCCCGGTGAGCACGATAGTTTTCCCTTCGATTTTGGCTTCAGCGAGCACCCGGGCGGTGTCGACCATGCGGTCGGTACCGTGGGTGAGGAGGATTCGGCTGGGCTCGGTTTTCCGGCAGTTGTACACGATAATGGAATGCTCGTCGTCGCCCATTTCCAGGGAATCAATCATCATCAGCGTTTTCACATCAATGGGCACCTCGCAACGCCCCCGTTCGAACATTTCCTTGAGGTGCGTATCTTTGAAATATAGTTCGCCGGTGATGTAATTGTACTCCTTGTCGAAAGTGCCGCCGGTGACAAAAACCTGGATCATACGGATAGGGCGTTTGGCGCTGGAAATAGTTTTGAAAAGCAAAGAAACGGCATTTCGTGCAAATGGAAACCGGTAACAGGGGCTTGCCAAGTGAAAAACGTTTTTACCTTTGCCTGCGAATTAAACTTGTCTATTGCGTTATGAATAAAAATGAAGAATACGTCGAAAATCGCGGCCGCGACGCGTTGGTTTTTGTCGTCAGCATGGTCGGATGCCTCGCCCTTTTGTACTTCAAACCTGAGTGGGTGTGGGTTTCTTTTCCCTTTGTATTTACCGCCCTGGCAGGCGCTATGGGCCGGCTTTAATAACAAGTGCAGGCCTGCATTTCCCGAAAAAAAACGGGGCACGAACCCATCGCGCGTCAAACCGGACCCGATGGGTTTTCGCATAGTTGCCCAAAAGCATACACCGGTAAGCAGGGCAATAACTTCGGAAACGGGAGTATTTGAAATAGAAATCCCTCGCCGATTACGGCGAGGGACTCTAACCCAAACAAATAAACACAAAAACTACTTGCTGCAATTTTAAGACAACTTTTGGAGTTGCGGCAAATTTATCCCCTAAATTTTTAGCCGCATTTCAAAAGTTTTTTGGGAAAATTTGGGTTTACCAAACAAATGGTCTGAATTTGTTGCGATTACCAAATCTTTCGATCCGATTTCAAAATAGCACGCCCAAACGGTCGATACGGCTTCTCCGATAAAACCCCAAAATTTCAGCGATTCACTCTACGCTCACCCTCATGTCCAGGACTTCCATGGCGCGTTATTTCCAATTATTCGCCGCTCTTTCCCTGACGGTTTTACTGCTCTGGCTGCTGCAATCGCCGCAAAAAATTGGCGATAAAAACCTGCCCGCGATCGGTAATTTTTTCAACCCATTCAGCGGATTTTGGCAAAATGCCGAACCCAGCGATGTTAAAAGCCAACTGGCCCAAACCCTGAAAATCCCAGGGTTGAAACGACCGGTACAAGTGGTGTACGACGACCTGCTGGTACCGCATATTTTCGCAGAAAACCTCGACGACGCCTTGTTGGCGCAAGGCTTCGTGACAGCGCGCAACCGGCTTTGGCAAATGGACATTTCAGCCCGCCAAACAGCCGGCCGCCTTTCTGAAATTCTGGGCCCGCGTACCCTCGAACTCGACCGCCTGACGCGCCGCCGCGGCCTGCCTTTCGCCGCTGAGAACGACTGGAAAGCCTGGCAACGCGACCCTGTCACCCGAAAAATGCTGGAGTCGTACGCAGCTGGCGTGAATGCCTGGATCGATCAGCTCCAACCCGCTGATTATCCCTTGGAATTCAAACTGCTGGGCTATACGCCCGAACCCTGGAGCCCGCTAAAATCGGCCCTGGTGGTCGAAAGCATGATCGACGCCCTCAACAACCGCGATTTCGACCTGGCGGCCACCAACAGCCTGGCCTTGCTGGGCCAGGAAACATTCGATCAGTTGTTCCCGCTTTGGAATCCGCGCCAACAACCCATCGTACCCGATACCGGGCAGTGGAAAAACATGCATCCCAAGCTGGAAAACGCGCTGCCCCCAGCGCCGGGCCAGACCCTCTCCAGCCGGCAAATACCCGAACGCAGCCTGCCCACCGCATTTCGCGAACTCAACGGCAGCAACAACTGGGCGGTAGCCGGCAACCGCACCCAATCGGGCGCCCCGCTCCTGGCCAACGACACCCACTTGCCCTTGCGCTTGCCGCATGTGTGGTTTCAACAACAGTTGCACTTGCCTGGCACAAATGTCTACGGGGTGGTCGTGCCCGGCGTGCCGGGTATTGCCATCGGGTTTAACCCGGATGTCGCCTGGGGCTTTACCAATGTCAGTCAGGAAGTGGCCGATTGGTACCGGATCGATTGGGCCGACGACAACCGCACCCAATACCGGCTCGACGGAGCCCTGCAGGAAGCCACCCTGCGCGTAGAAACCATCCGGGTAAAAGGCGCCGAGCCGGTGCTGGATACGGTTCGGTACACGGTATGGGGCCCTGTGGTGTACGACGATCCAAAAGAACCATTGTACAATTGCGCTTACCGGTATTCCACGCACGATGAGCCGGAACCCGCCAGCTTGGGCAACTTTTTAAAAATAGCCGGCGCGCGCAATTTTGAGGATTATAAAAATGCTATCCCTGGCCTGGATTGCCTGTCGCAAAATGTCGCTTTTGCCGCTGCCAGCGGAGATATTGCCCTCACCGTTCAAGGAAAATTCCCGGTGCGGGCGCCGGGACAAGGCCGCTTTGTTCAGGACGGCAGCTCGAGCCGCAACGCCTGGCATGGGTATGTGCCCCAGTCGGACCTGCCGGCGATGAAAAACCCTTCCCGGGGATTTGTGTACTCCGCCAACCAACACTCTACCCCACCGTCGTATCCCTATTTTTATTTGGGAAACTTCGATGACAGCCGGGGTCGCCGAATTTACCATCGCCTGGAAAACATGCGTCAGGCAAATCCAGACAGTATGAAAAGCATACAACTGGACAACTTCAACCAATTGGCAGCCGACGCGCTCCCGGTCATGCTGCGCCTGCTCCAACGCGAAAAACTCGATCCGAAGGAACAACAGTGGTTGCCAATACTGGAAAAATGGAACGGCGCCTATGAAAAAGACCAACTGGCCCCAAGCCTTTTCGATATGTGGTTCGACTCCAGTTACACCCAAACCTGGGACGAGCTGGAAGCCTGGCGCCTGGACAAGACCGATGTGTTATACCCGGAAGCCTGGCGATTCATCGAGCTCCTGGAGCAGGATACTGCCAACCGATTTTTCGACCATCCAGCAACCCCTGTACGGGAAACTGCCCGCGAAATCGTAACCGAAGGCTTCCGCCAAATGTGTCAACGCGCCAACTCAACGCCCCGGGACCAACTGGTTTGGTCGGTGTTCAAAGGATTCGCCATTCGCCACATCGCCCAACTCGATGCTTTCAGCCGCATTGGCGTGGCCACCTCCGGCACCCGCAACGCGCCCAATGCGATCAGTAAAAACCACGGCCCTTCCTTCCGCATGGTGGTCTCGCTCGCGCAGCCCGTACAGGCTTGGGGCGTTTACCCCGGCGGCCAGTCGGGCAACCCCGGAAGTCCTTATTACGATAATATGGTCGACGCCTGGGCTTCCGGGAATTACTACCAATTGCTGTTGCTCGACCACCCTGACGCTATTCCACCACAACGGGAGCTGGCCCGACAAACACTTGAACCGAAATGAAAAACACTATCCTGACCATTTTTTTCATCGTATTGCTCGGCCAGGCCTGCCACATGGGGCTCCCCTGGTGGGGGCTGGCGCCGGTTGCCGCCCTGGCTGGCGCAATTTTTCCACAGTCGGGTTGGCGCGCCCTCACGGCGGGCTTTGCGGGCGGGTTTTTGCTCTGGATTTCCGCGGCTTTTGCCTTGGATGCGAGCAACGGCGGATTGCTGAGCCAAAAAATCGGACAACTGTTCATGGGACTGTCCGGAACGCAAATACTGGTCCTGACCGGATTTATCGGCGGATTTGTAGCCGCTCCTGCTTGCCTGACAGGCCGTTTAATCGGCAGTTTGCTAAGCAATTCAAAACATTCGTCGAAAAGTACGCAAGCGTAAAAGCAGCATTACTGGGGTTGTGGGTACTTTTGCGCAAGGAAAGTTTTCCGGCAAGAATTAAATTATTTAGCGTTTTCAAAACGTTAATCCCTCAATTTTGAAGTATGGACAAAACCGGCAACACGAATCGTTTTGCCGGTTTTTGTTTTTTTACAGTCAGGATTGCTGAGGATTGTTGCGACAGACAGGATTTTCAGGATTTATAAGATTTCAAGTTTAGGTAAAAAAGCAGGGTTTACGGTGTGTACCGAAAACCCTGCTTTTTTAGTGTCTAATTTTGGGGCTGTACTAGCGGTCCTGGCCGTACTCCAGCAATAATTCGAATTCGACGCGGCGGTTTTGCTCCCGTCCTTTTTCGGTTTTATTGCTGGCAATCGGGTTGGCCTCGCCATACCCCTTCGAGCGCAGGCGTTCAGGCTTGATGCCGCGATAGGCCAGGTAGTCGAAGCAAGCCTTGGCGCGCTCGGTTGAAAGCCGCAGGTTGTTTTCCGATTTGCCTACATCGTCAGTGTAGCCGCGGATCATGAGGTTGTAATCGGGGTATTGTTTCATGATTTCCACAATTTCATCGAGAATTTTGAAGGATGAAATTTTGAAGTCGGCCCGGCCCGTTTCAAACTGCACATTTTTGGTCGCAAAGGCCAGCCGTTCTTTCGTTTCTTTCTTCACCTCCGGGCAACCAAAGTTAGAAGCCGGGCCAGCGGAGTTCGGGCATTTATCCAGATTATCGGCTACGCCGTCGCCGTCGCTGTCTGGGCAACCGCCAAATTTCCCGGCAGCATCGGGGCAGGGATCTACATCGTCGGCTACGCCGTCGCCGTCGCTGTCTTTCACCAGCGGGCAGCCGTTGTTGCTGGCAGGCCCGGGTTCGCGCGGGCATTTATCGTCTTTATTCGGAACGCCGTCGTAATCGGAATCGGGGCAACCTTTAAGTGTACCGGCCTCGGTCGGGCAATCGTCGTCTTTGTCGGCGAAGCCATCGCGATCGGTGTCGGGACAGCCTTTGAGCGCGCCAGCTTCAGTCGGGCAATCGTCATCTTTGTCGGCAAAACCATCGTTGTCCTGATCGGGGCAGCCATTGGTGGCGGCTGTTCCGGCCTCCGTCGGACAAGCATCGTCTTTATCGGCAATGCCGTCGTTGTCCTGGTCGGGGCAGCCGCTGGTGACTGCCGGGCCGGGTTGGTCGGGGCATTGATCGGCGATATCCGGAACGCCGTCCTGGTCCCGGTCGGCAGGGGGCACAGGCTTAGGTTCGGGTTTGTGGAGCAGGTAAACAAAGCCAAGCCCCAATTGGGCGTTGTCGCGCTTGTCTTCCACCGATTTTCGGTATTCCAATTGAGCATTAATAAAAGCGTATTGGGAAAGGCGGAAATTGATACCGGCGCCGAAGGGAAATTGCAAGTGCCCGTTTTCAAATTCTTCCAAGAAGTAGCCGCCGCCGGCAAAAGCGTAGGGAGAAACCTTGGCATCGGGCCGGACATTTTCGAGGTGAAACACCAGATCGAGGGAGCTGGTGACGATGTTGCCGGAATTTCCGGGCAGTTTGGCCAGGCCAAGTTTGAACGGTACGCCTATGTTCAGGAAAGGCGCCACGTTTCTAAAATACCCGACTTCGAAACCCTCGCCGAGTTTGAAATCTTCGTCGTTCAGGGCGCCGTAATCAAAGAAGTTGAGCTTGGCGTGAATAGCGTTTGGGAAATCCTGGTTTTGTGCCAGGACGGCTGTGTAAGACAAGCCCCACAGCAGAAAAAGGAGTAAAAAGGCAGATTTTCTCATTGCGTCTCAGATTTACCCGGCATCAAACAAAAAGAATACCAAGTAACCTGAAACAGGTAATTTTTTGGGGCCTCAGCCTCCGGTCCGGCCGGCTTGGTCGCCTACCCGACGATTATTCCCGGCGCAGCAAGCGGGCGGCCAGTTTGCGGGCTTCCTGGCGCGGACTTTTCCACCATTGTACCGACAAGGTGGGTACGCATTCGACGCCTTTTTTTGAAAAATACTGCCGCGTTTTTTGCTCCCATTCGTAAGAGGGCACCGGACTTTTCGCCAGCACGCCGTCGTAAAGCAAAACACTGCGATGTTCGCCGCTGTGTACCAGCGTAGGCACGATCATGCCTTCTATAGAGGTGTTCCGGTGTAGTTGACCGGCTTCGAAGTACGGTTGCAGAGCATACTCCACTTCCTCCATAAAAATGGAACTGGGATAGGCGGTTTCGGGGTAGTCCAACAATTGTTTCATGTGTTTCAGTTGCTCGGCGGCGGCGGCGCGGTCGCCCTGCTGAATCAGTTCGCCGAAGCTCACCAGGTGCGACAGTACGCAGGTGCCGATAAAACTTTTGTTGGAAGCCAAAACAGCGTGCAATCCTGGCGGAATGGAGTGCGCGATATAAATTTTTTGCGTGGCCCGGGTGAGCGCCACATGCAGTTGGTTGAAGCCCAGTTGGGAATTCCAGAAGTGGAGTTGATTGGTCAGAGTGCCTTGCGCGTCGACCAGCCCGTGGGTAATCGAGAGCAGCAAAATGTCCACATGCTGGCCTTGCAGCTCGGCAAACTGGTATACGCCCAAACCGTTGAGGTGGAGCTGCTGGATTTTCTCATGACCAGCCATTTTACGTTGGCGGATTTTGAGCAATTGACCGGCAATCAAATCGCGCTGTTCCACGGTGGAACAGGCGATGCCGACCACCGGGTAGGTTTTAGCCGGCGTTGGTTCGATGAGATTGAGCCAGTCGATGATTTGCCGGGCTTCGGCCTCGTTGGTGCCGGTAGCTTCGTCGTAAAATCCTTGCACGTCGGCCACCACCGTTACGCCGTTGGCCGAGCGGCCTGAGGGCAGGCGTTGAAAGGGCGTACCGAAGGCGATTTGGTTGAAGGTAATCCACTCTTCAGGACTATCCTGGTGCTGGTATTGCAGCGCAAACTGCCGGCACTCCAAGGTTTTGCAAAATTCCAGCAGGTCGTCTTCGGCTGCGGGCGTCATGTCTTGCTTGGCATCACCGAAAACCACCAGGTTTTTAGCCAGGTCGAACAGGTGGTAACACTCCTGCTTGGGGATGTTGTGCGCTTCATCGACCAGAACCAGGTCGTACAGCATATTCGACGACTGCACGACATCCAGCGCCACCGGCGGCGTCACCAGCAGGGCCGGCAAGGTTTCGGTCAGCGCTTCAATGTGGTTTTTGAATAACTCGTCGGCCTTGCGGTCTTTGGACAGGTTGCGGTTGTTTTTTCCAAACCAGGTTTTGTAGGCTGCTGCATCGGCTGAACGCAGGTTTTTTAGCGCCTTGGTTTTTCGGTTTTGCCACATTGTGCTGATTTGGAAGGGCAACAAGCGGGCAAACTCGCGGGCGCTATCCTGATAGTTTTGCCAGGTGTCAGCGTCCCATTGCAGTCCTGGATGGTATTCGTTTTGTAGAAAATGGTGGAGGTACCAGCTGTCGAAGGCAGCCATCCAGTTGCGGGGTTTAATTTTACACAAGGCACGCACCACGCGCTGTTCGGGCTGCGACAATTTGAGCCAGTGGCGCTGCCAGATGTAAAAATCCGGGAAGTCGCGCAGGTAAAACTGGGTGCTCTCCAGGCGAGCAATCACGTCTTCGAGAAATTCCTGGCGCTTGGGTATGGTCAGCATTTCGTGCTTAATCAGGTCTTGGTATAAACCCGCCGCATTGAACTCTTCCAGGAAAACATCCATAGCGTACTCGAGTTCTTTGATTTGCTCGCGGAAATCGAGTTCGCCGTGAATACTTTTTGCATTCAGGCGGCGCACATCTTCGCGTACGATGCCCGGAATACGGCGGCGCCACTGGCGCAGGGCGGTTTCGAAGTTTTTGGTGATTTCAGCTATTTTTTTGATGTTCCGGGTATCGAAGTTGGCCGGAAATTCAAAATCAAAATATTTGAGTTGTGCGTAGGCGCGGCGCAAACCTTCGTAGGCTTCGCCGAGTTGTTGTTTGTCCTGGACGATTTGCTTGTAGCGGTCTGAAAACACGCCGTAGAGTTTCTCCGTAGCCGACGCGTTTTTTTCAAAATCAGGTCCGAAGTGCTGCACGCCGTCTTCGATGGCGTCGCGAATGCGTTTGGTATGATTGGCGAGCTCCACATAATGTTGCTCGTAGTGGTCGAGCAGGGCTTCGGCGTAGTCGTTGGTTTTGGCGATATAGCGGTGGTGAATAGCGGTGGCCTGGCTGAGCAGGAGTTTCACCTGGCCTTCCGTCCAAGCCAAGCCTTCTTCGGAGTTATGGTCGAGAAAAACGGCGCTGTTGAGGCGGTTGAGCGGGTGCTCAAGCGTTGGGAAGCGGCGGAACAGCGGTTCGCTGTCGTAAATAGCGGCTACGATGCCGTCGTATTCGTCTTTGCTGAAAATGAAATCAGCCGGATTGAGTTGGCTGAGCAGCAGTTCTTTGCCTTCGGTGCGGTTGGCGCGGAGAAACTGGCCGACGGTGTCGGTGAAATTTTGTTCGCCAAGTACTGGCTGGTGCAGCGTTTCCCAGGCGGTGTCGAGTTTGCGTTGCTCGCGCAGGGTGCGGTTCAGCACCGTTTTGAACAGCTCTTCGTCGTAGCTCGCCTTGTTTTTATTTTCAGCAGCCATGCGCAACATATCGGCCAGCATCATGTGGTCGCTCTCGGTGTCACGGAGCACAAACGACACGTCGCCAAAGCCGTTTTCCAGCAAAAATTTTTGCGCCCGCCGGAGCGAGTTGATGCTCTTCGATACCACCAGGCATTTTTTACCATTCGACAAGGCGTTGATCACCATGGCCGAAATCAGGTAGGTTTTTCCGGTGCCAGAAGCGCCTTCAACGACGCTCAAAGCGTGTTTGGGCGCTTCCTGCAGCACCAGGCGCTGCGATGGATCGAGGGGAAGCAAGGTCAGGCTGTGTTGCCCTTCTGTGGATGCCGGAGCAGTAGATGGAACAACCGGGGCCTGGGTCAGCGTGGTGCGCGGCAAGGTGGGAAAAATACCCGCAACGGCCGTCCAGCACAGTTGGCCTTTGGTTTGTGCGCTGCGCAGATTTTCGTCGAGCGGACAAGGTTGGACACTTTTGGGCAAGCCCTCTTCCTCCCAGTTCATCGCTGCGCGCAGTTTTTCTGCAAATGCAATTTGTTCAGAAACGCTGGCTGCTGCTGCTTGCCGGGCCTGAGTAGAATAATTGGAGCCGTTCAGCGCATCGAGGAGGTGAAACAAGGGATAGTTGGGTAATACCAGGTGGCTGTCGTTTTTTTGAACCAGCCATTCGTCGGCGTGCTTACTATCCGGCTCCAGTTGAACCTGCCAAAGAAACAAGGGCGCGCTCAATTCATAACCGCCGACCTGCGCCACTGCCATCGGATAACCGATGCACAGGTTTTTGGTGCCGAATACTTTTTCCCGGTTTTTGGATTCGAAATAAAAATGGTTGAACCAAACCGTAGCCGGGTGGGAAGCCTGAACAGCCAGGGAAAATTGTCCGCCGTCCATCAAACTGTGGATGCATTTGATGGCAAAGTCATCGTCGTTGAGGGCAAAAAGGTCGGCCCGGTCCAGGCGGTTGGGGAGCGTCTGGAGCCAGGTCATCGCATCGGGGCTGTAGCTGGGGGGCGCGGGAACGGCGCTGCTTCGGTTGGTTTCTTTGGGAACAATTGGAGCGGCGGTGTCCGAAGTATTATTTTCCATTTCTGTTGTTGGATTTGCGATTATCGGGAGTACGAACGGTTGGATAAGCCCCTCAAAGGTATGGTAAGATCGGGATTAATTGGCAGCTTCGGCCGGGCGACTGGCCGGTTCGGGTTCCACTATTTTTAAAAGTCGTCTATGAAATCGCCAAATTGCTGCTACCTTTGCGCCGGCGCCGGGCGACCAGCTCCTGCAAAACTCCCCCAGGGCGGAAACGCAGCAAGGGTATGCGGTTGTAGCGGTGTGTCTGGCGCTTTTTTTATTAAAGCAGTAACCATGCAATTCTTCGTAGACACCGCAAACCTCGATCATATCCGCGAAGCAGCGGAATTGGGCATTCTCGATGGCGTAACGACGAACCCCTCGCTCATGGCCAAAGAAGGCATTTCCGGCGAGCAAAATATCCTGAAACACTACCGGGCTATTTGTGAAATCGTCGGCGAAGGCCGGGATGTCAGCGCCGAAGTGATTGCCACCGATTTCAAAGGCATTGTCGCCGAGGGCAAACGGTTGGCGGAATTGCACGAAAATATTGTGGTCAAAGTACCCATGATCCGCGAAGGAGTCAAAGCCATCGCGCATTTCACCGATGTCGGCATTCGCACCAACTGCACGCTGGTTTTTTCTGCCGGGCAAGCTATTCTGGCCGCGAAGGCCGGCGCGACGTATCTGTCGCCGTTCATCGGCCGGATCGACGATATCGGCTGGAACGGCATGGGTCTGATCCGCGACATCGTTGAAATTTACACCAACGCAGGCTACGAAACGGCTATCCTGGCCGCCAGCATCCGCAACCCACTGCACATCGTGGAAGCAGCCAAAGCCGGCGCCGATGTGGTCACTTGCCCCCTGAGCGCTATCCTGGGCTTGTTCAATCATCCGCTGACCGATATCGGGCTGGAAAAATTTCTGGAAGACCACCGCAAGGCAAACGGGTAACCGAACCGGATAAAGCCTTTGGATAAAAAATAGCCTCCAAGCGAACATGCACTTGGAGGCTATTTTTTACACAAAACCCGACTCAAGCCGTTTTTTCGTCGCCGTCAGCCGGCGCATCGCCATCCATTTTTTTCTTGACAGCGTCGGCCTTCTCGGCTACATAATCTTTGGCTTTTTCCCAAAAATCTTTGCCCGACTCGGCCACTTCTGCGGCTTCTTCTTTCGCATCGGCCAGGAGTTCCTTGGCTTTGTCGCTCAGGAAACCCAGCGCGCCACCTTCGTGAGCGGCAATTTTTTCCTTGGCAGCCTGGAGTTCGGCGGCTTTTTCAGCGGCTTCAGCTTTGGCTTCGGCGGCCAGCTTCTCGGCTTTGTCGCTCCACTCTGCCATTTTTTCGCTGGCGGCATCGCTCAACTGACCGAATTTTTCAGCAGCGGCGTCTTTCAGCTGTTCGAGTTGGGCGCCGGCTTTTTCAGCCATTTCCTTAGCGGTGTCTTTAAGTTGGTCCATTTTATCTTTTTCCATGGTATTGAAATTTTAATGTGAAACGGTTGGTTGCTAGTAAAACACGCTTTCGACGGGAAAAGTTAAGGTGGTCACCGCTGGTTTTTAGCCGTTCAACTGCGTTCCTCCCACACCTGCGCCAGGTGTACGATGGTTTGAGCGGCTTTCTCCATATCCTGCACCGACACCCACTCATACTTGGAGTGAAAGGCGTGCTCGCCGGCAAACAAATTCGGGCAAGGCAAGCCCATAAACGAGAGCCGCGAACCGTCGGTGCCGCCCCGGATCGCGCGTTTGAGGGGCTGGGCAAAACCGGCGCGTTGCAGGGCTTCGATAGCGTGTGTAACCACCTGCGGGTGGCGACGCAGCACTTTACCCATGTTGCGGTACTGCTCGACGATTTTTACTTCCGCCCTGGAATTGGGATAAGCTTCCAGCACTTTATCGACAATTTTTTGCAAAGTGCGCGCATGCCGTTTGAGACCGCCGTCGGTGAAATCGCGCAGGATGAGTTTCAAGGTGGCTTTTTCCAAGCCACCTTCGATAGCCGTAGGATGGATAAACCCTTCGCGGCCTTCGGTGTGCTCGGGACTGAGGCGGTCGGGCAGTTTGGCCAGGATTTTTCCGGCAATTTTCAAGGCGTGTTCCATTTTTCCTTTGGCGAAACCCGGATGCGCCGAAACCCCGTGGATGGTGATGACCGCCCCGTCGGCGCTGAAGGTTTCGTCTTCAATGCTGCCGGCTGTTTCGCCGTCGATGGTGTAGCCGTAGCGGGCGCCCAGTTTTTTCATATCCAGCTTGTTGACGCCGCGGCCCACTTCTTCATCGGGGGTGAACAGGATGCGGATTTTCCCGTGTTTGATGCCGGGGTTGTTTAGCAGGATTTGCGCGGCATCCATGATCGCCGCCACCCCGGCTTTGTTATCGGCGCCGAGCAGGGTGGTTCCGCTGGCGGTGATGATGTCGTTGCCGTGTTGGTGCTGAAGGTCGGGGTGTTCTTTTTCGCGAATGACGATGCTGGTGTCGTCAGGCAGCACGAGGTCTTGACCTTTATAATTGGCGTGCACAATGGGCTTGACGCCCGCGCCGGAGCAATCGGGGGCGGTATCCACGTGCGAGCAGAAACAGATCACCGGTACTTTTTTATCCGTGTTGGCCGGAATGGTGGCATATACATAGCCGTATTGATCGAGCTCGGCGTCTTTGATTCCCATGTCGAGCAGTTCTTGCACGAGCAGCCGGCTCAGGTCTTTTTGTTTTTCGGTGGTGGGGATGCTGGTGCTTTCCGGGTCGCTTTGCGTATCGATTTGGACATAGCGCAAAAAACGCTCCTTGGCGGTGTGTTTAAACATGATAAAAGCGGAAAATAGTGGTGGAAATTGGACAACCCGCGACTTTTTCGGGCCGGGCAAAGTTCAAGATAAGCCGGCAAAAAGGCGGCATTTTTTTGGCAAATAATGCCGGCAGGGGCGGATTTATGGGTCTTTGGGGGCATTAAAATGACTTTAATGCCCCCAAAGACCCCAAATGACCTTTTGAAACTCCTTTTACCCCCCCGGAACCGCATTATTATTCACATCCC
>CAZVZH010000008.1:0-52370 GCA_964630705.1 uncultured Saprospiraceae bacterium
ATTTCCAGTCAATAACTAGTGCCACACCTATTCCAGAAAAATAACAGGCCCGGAGACGCTACGAGCGTTCCGGGCCTGCTTTTTTGCCGGGCTAAATTCTTACCACTGAATCACCAACTGTTGCACCAGCGGCAAGCCCCCAGCCGGAATCAACTTGACCCAGTAGAGGCCGGCATCCAAGCCGGCAGGTAAGTCAAAATCCTGACTCGCCTCCGCTTCTGCAACATCGAGTGTTTTCAGCAAAGCGCCTTTTGGGCTGAACAGCTGGATCTGCACCGCATGACCTTTCCAGGCGTCGAGGTCGAGTACCACCAGCCCGCCCGTAGTTGGGTTGGGGTATACCGTGAAACTGAGGGCCCCGGGGCTGGCTGGCGGATTGGGGTTGCCGGGGCCACCGGGGTTGACGGGTGTTCCCGGGCCGGATTTGGGTCCGCCGGTGTTGGTCGAAGGCCCAACCACCATTTGCGGCAGGCTGTCGCGGCAATTGAAGGTGTTCAAATGCGCTTCGTAAAACACTTTGGGATAAATGCGCGTCACGACGTGGATGTAGTCGGGGTTCGCTTGCGGTTGCAAGGTGTATTCAAAAATGTCGGACTGGCCGTTGGAAATACTGTCTGTGGTAGTTTTAAACCGGATAGAATAAAAGGGGCTGAAATTGGGGTTGCGCACCAGGTATTCCCGGCCACTGGGCGCGGTATAGGTGGCATTGTCGTCGGGCGATTTGGCTACCAGCCCATTGGGCAGTTGAAAAGCCGTGTAGAGCATTTTATCGGGGCAATTGTTCGTCACGATGATGGTGTACCGTTTGCGGTTCATCGAGTCGGCCATGATTTCCAGCAACTCGTATTTCATGCAGCCAATTACTTTGACATCGCAGGCTTGGAGGGGTACTGAACAGGGTGGCGGCGGCGTGATGCTCAGGGTGTCGCGGCAAAGTGAATCGGTGGTATTGACCACGATCAGGTCGATTGGTCCGGCGCCGATCTGGTATGGCCCGACCGTTGTGGCGGAGTCGTAGGGAAACACCAAGGTGTCGCCGAGCAGGTTCCAGCTGGTGGTATCGCCGCTGACGGTGAGTTGGAAGGTGTACACATCATCGAGGGAGTCGAGCGGGGTGCCATTGTCGTTGCAGGCAATATTGGCAAACAGAGCGTCGATCGGGCTTTGGCAAGTGGGCGGCACAGAACAGGGCGGCGGCGGCGCGACGGTTACAGTGTCCGTGCAAAGCGAATCGGCGTTATCTACCAGTACCAGGGTCAGCACCCCACCGCTGATCGGGAACGGCCCGTGCGCGGTAGCAGTGTCGTAAGGAAAGTTGAGGGTATCGCCTGCCAAACTCCAGGTGCCTGTGCCGCCTGTGGCGGTAAGTAAAAAAGTGAAGGTATCGTCAAGGGAATCGAGCGGGGTGTTGTTGTCGCTACACAGGACCGAATCAACATTGGCTGAAATCGGCGTAGAGCACACAGGCGGCGGTGTGGAGCAAGGCGGCGGCGGCGCAACGGTCACCGTATCGGTACAAAGGGAATCGGCGGTGTTCAGCACGATCAATTGCAAGGGGCCGGCGGTGATCAGTAATGGGCCGAAACTGAACGCTGAATCGTAGGGGTAGAGGATCGTGTCGTTCAGAACCGACCAGCTGGTGCTGTCGCCGGAAACGCTGAGTAGGTAGGTGTAGGTATCGTCGAGGGAGTCGAGCGGGGTATTGTTGTTGTTGCAGCTGATGCCACTGAGGGTGGCGGTTATCGGGGTTTGACAATTTTGGGCGAGGCTTATCCAGGGCGCCCCAAGCAAGGTGAGTAAAAGGAAGCGGATTTTGTTTGTCATGGTAACCTTGTGTTTTTGGTAAAACTGAATTTGCCAAAATTAACAAGGCGGTACCGCGCATTTAAGAGGGTTTTCCCTGAAAAAGGCAGAATGTAAAATGTAAAATTTAAAAGGCAAAAGGTGCATCGCACGGGCCAGAGGCCTGCTCGATGCACCTTTTGCCTTTTAAATTTTACATTTTACATTTTACATTTCTATCGTTTGATCACTTTGCGGGTAGCGCCCGTGCCGGCGGCCAGGAGCCTTACGGCATAGGTACCGGCTGGTAGCTGGGCAAAATTGATGTCCAATTGATTGAGGCCGTTGCCAAGCGTCCATTCCTGCGAGGAGACCGTGCGTCCGAGCAGGTCAGTGACCAACACCTGAGCGGGGCCGGCTTGCGGCATGTTGAAGCGCAGCTGGAGTTGGTCGGTAGTCGGGTTGGGTGCCGCAGTAAGTTCGAGCACCGAGGCTTGGGGTTCGTTGGCGTCGACCATGAGGCTTCGATTGCCGTTGGCAAACCAAACGCCCCATTCGCGGCTGCCGATAAACAAGCTTTCGTCGGCAATGCCGGTAATGCGGTTGGCCGCAACCGAGCTTTTGTAAATGTTCCGGGTGCTGCCTGCAGTACCATTGTAGATCACGGCATTGTCGAGCCGGGAATAGCTCGGCCAGCCCAGCTCGCCATTGTTGTAGTACAATTCATCCACGTCGCCGGTTTGGGTGTTGGCGCCAAGGATATCGTAGCGGTCTTCAATGCCGTCGATAAAATCGAAGGCGATTACAAACGGCGCGTTTTTGGAAAAGGTAGGGTTGCCCACACTTGCCTTGGCTGGCAAACCGCTGAACAATTTACTGATAAAAGCGGTGGCACCATTGGTGAAAGCGTCGTTTTTCCAAAAATTCAGGAAGCCGATATCCCAGTAGCTCAGGTCTTCGCCCTGGTTGTTGGAAAGCTCGTTGAAGGCGTCGTACATGAGGTACTCGCCGGAATAGTCGAACTCCAGCACATCGGCGTAGCGCACCTCGCCCGTGGCTTGCGGCGTTTGCGAATAGGTTGGGTTGTACAGGAAAAAGGTTTGGAACGTTCCCAGTGGGTCGGCCAGGTCGTACACATAAATCCGGCTTTCCTCCACTTTGGCCAGGGCGGCTAAAAAGCGGCCGTCTTTCGAAATAGCGGCGCTGCGCCAGTCGGGCGTAAAGCTCAATTCGTATGCCTGGAAGGTAATGTTCGGCGGGTTGTACACCAGGTCGATGCCAATGACATGGCCGGCATCGTTGACAAACACCAGCTGGCTGCCGTTGTCCGACACGCTGGGCCGGCTGGCGATGCCCTGGTTGTAAATATTGCCCAGAATGGTGCCGTTGCCCGTGGCGAGTTGCAAGGTTTGGCCATCGTTGGTGGTACACAGGACATAATCGGTACCTGGATTTACGGCGAGCTCGCCCTGATAGTTGCCGCCCTGGCTACCAACGATGCCTACTTGGGTAAAGGCATTGCCGGCGGCTGTAGCTACTGCGCTGCCGTACAGCTGGTTGGCAGCCTGAATAACCGCCAGGCGGCAGTCGACGAACTGGCTGGATTTAACCAAATAGTCGTTCAAAGCCGTGTAGTACACTTTTTCAGCCTTGTCGATGCCTACGCCGGGGCTGTTGGCAAACAGGTAAAAGGCGCGATTGGGAATGCCCGAGTTGATGTGCACACCGCCGTTGTCCAAGGGGCCCGTGTATTGCTCGCTGACGTGCTTGGGCTGGGAGGGCGATCCGTTGTTCGGAAACTGGAGGTCGCGCAGGCAATTGTTGGGCGTAGCGCCGGGCCGAACGACATCTTCTCCGATATTCCAGTCGTCGCGGTCGATACACACAGCGAACACGTCGGCAAAGGATTCGTTGAGCGCGCCGCTTTCACCCTGATATTCCAGGTTGGCCGTTTTTTCTATCACGCCGTGGGTCATTTCATGGCCGCCTACGTCGAGGCCGCCGGCCAATTCAGTAAAGGTAGAACCCCCATTGCCGTACCACATGGCGGCGCCGTTCCAAAAGGCATTCTCCATGGAAGTGCCGTTGGCTTCTGCGACGTTGAAAAAGGAAAGAATATTTCCGCCCGAGCCGTTGATGGAGTTGCGCGTATGGGTCGTCCGGAAATACTCGTAGCTCTGGATGGCGTTCCAGTGGGTGCTCACGGCATTTTTGTTGTTGAACACTGAGGAGCCAGAGGTAACCAGGCTGTATTTAAACGTGCTCTGCACCTCCGGCGACGTGTTTTGAGCGTCGAGCGACACGACAACGCCAACCGGATTGCTCGGCATTTGCGAAGCGCCGGCGTTGAACATCGGACGGCCGGCGTCTTCCAAGTAAATAAGGCTGCCTTCCATCCAGGCGCCAAAGCTGCGGTTCTGGTTTTTCAGGTCGAGGCCTGTAGCGGTAATGGGCCCTCCGGCAGGGGGCGCCGCCGTTGGAGGTTCATGCTGGTGAAAAGGCGCGATTTCGCAGGTATTGTCATAGTGGTGCAAAATCGCTCCGGTGCCTGCATCGACAAAATAAACCTGGCGGCGCAGCAAGTTGGGGTAGAGCACCACATGCCAGGCCAGGCGCTCGGCCTCGAGCTGGCGCTGCGGGTGGTACACCACCAGCGTGGCCGACCGCTCCTGGCCGCCGACCAGGGCGCGTTCTTCGGGCGTCCAGTCGGTTTTGACGGTTTCTACACCGAGGGCTTCCACTACTTTTTGCACTGCGGCATCCGCATCCAAGGCGGGGATAGTGGTGGCCAGGCGCGGCGTGGGATAGTAGCGCCCATTGAGCAGCGTGAAAGCGCCGTTTTGGGTGTGGGCAATCAGCTCGCCGCCGTACACGGGAATACCCTGGTACAACTGATCGAGGCGGACGTGGGTATTGCCTTGCTCATCGGTTCGGACCGAACGGGCGACAAACTCAGCAGCGGGCGTTTCGAGGCCGGCCGGCTGCAGGCTGATCAGGTAGTCGAGCGCGCGCGCTTCCATCGGCCGGTCAGCGTCGGCCGAGCCGGAAGCGGCCGTTTTCCCTTTAAAAAAAATCGGCAGGCCGTTTTCGCCGCGCACGGTTTCGACGGCCGGGTCGGTGTGAGCGGGCGCTACGAAAGCGCCGATGGGTCGATAATTGGTCTGGCTGAGTCCGAAAGGGTTGGCGGCTACCGGCACCTGGGCTTTGCCGGGCCAGGGGCGGAGTTTCAGTTGTTCGGGTGTGGGCGATGCGCCTTTGACGGGGGGCTGGATTTTGGCGCTTTGCGCAGCGGCTTGCTGCAGGGCAAATGCGGCGCACAAAACCCCGAGGAGGATTTTTTTCATAAAAGAAGCAGGTAATCAGTTTTGGATAACCGAAGTGAATGTGTGGGTGAAAAGCGTGTCGGGTGAATGGAGTTTGGCAAAGATCGGTACAAATTTTATTTTACAATTAGGCTCTCCACCGAGCGCGGCCGCCGGATCGTTTCCCAAAAAAAGCCTTCCAGTTTTTTGGTTTCCTGCAGGCCCGCTTGTTGCATGGGCACAAAACTGCCCTTGGGTTCGGTGTAAAACTTGATACTTTCCACCTGGTTGTTGCCGAAGTAAAGCCGCATTTCCGAGCAGCTGGTTTCGTTGAGGCCGATATAGGCTTTGTTGTCGTCGAGGGCGTAGTACAGGGCCTGTGCGTTGCCTTCCACGAGCATTTCGCGGGCCTGCCCTTCCTGAAAAAACACCGTGTTGTTGCGGCCTTTGATCTGGTTGAACATACGCCCGTCGTCGGAGTTGATCACCAGGGCGTTTTGGCGCAGCCAGATGCGGTCGATCTGGTTGTCGCGCAAGGCCAGGCGGACGGTGTCGGCCGAAAATTGCGAGGTATCGGACCAGATAAGGGGCACGCGTTCGAGTTGGTGAAAATGAAAAATGCTGTCGGCCGAGCTAAAGCTCAGGGAGTCGCACACTGCCTGCAGGTCGCTCTTGAACACCCGGACATCGCGGTAGGCCAGCAACAAGCGGCTGTCGGAAAGCGAGTCGGGCTTGAAAGAAGTGAGGGTGTCGGCGCTCAGGTAAAGCGTGTCGGCATCTACGAGCGATTTCATCAGCGGCCGGCCGGCAGCGCCCGAGTCGCCGAAACCGCCAAAGGCGTGGAGGTATTCGGTTTGGCGGTTGTAGTCCATCTGATAGGCTAGCAGGGTGTAGCCGCTGGCAGTATCTTGCCAGACGACATTGCCGAGCGCCAGGCCGTTGCCGAGTTCGTTGTTGAAATCGATCGAATCGGCTTCGATGATGTTGGGCGGGTCGCTCACCCGGCCGCGGCCGCTGAGCTGGTATTGTTTTTTGCGGCTGTCGTAGCGCACTTCGTGGCCGGTGAGCGACTGTGCGCTGTCGCGGTAATCGACTTCGCCGATGAACACTGCTTTTTCGGTTTCGGTGTTGTAGCGAATCACATTGGCGCGCACTTCGCGGCGGGCGGCGGGTTCTTCGATATAGGCTTCGCCGTCGAGAATGTACTCCTTTATGGCGCCGTCGTAGCGCATTTTGCGGGAGCGGCCGCGTTGGCCGTCGCGTTCATACTGGGGGTTGGTATCGAACTCGGCTACATTGTTTTCGATGTCGTAAAAACCGCCTTCGGTGTAAATCCGGCTCCCGCGCTGGCTGATGAGCGTAGGCGCCAGGAACTGGACCATTTGGGTTTCGGTGTTGAACGACATGGTATCGGTGCGCATGGTAAACTCCGGGTCGGTGGCCAACACTTCGCCTTTGAAGTACACTTGTTTTTCGTTCACATAGTAGTAGCCGCGGGTGCTGGTGAGCTGGCTTTTCCCGTTGGTGAGGGTAGCGCCCTGGTTGTAGGTGGCGATTTTCAGCGCCAGGTCGTAATGAAGGCGGCTGGTAAACAGCTGCTGCCGGCCATTGACGAGCACGACGTTGCCGTACAAGTCGGCCTGACGGGTATTGGCATCGTAATAGGCCGAGTCGGCAAAAATTTTCACGGTGTCGCCCTGTTCGATTACCACGTTGCCGGATAGGGTAGCAATATCGCGGTCGATCACCGCGACGTCGCAGAGCACTACCGTGCTGTCTTGCCGCAGGCGGACATTTTCCGTCAGGCGTTGGACGTAATGCCCTTCGCGCAGGAAGTATTCTCCGGTGACGGACGACTCCACTTTGATTTTGCCCGTAGTATCGCGGGGGGGCTGCGGTTGCTGGGAGTAGGCAACCCCAGGCAGTAGCGACAGCGCCAATATGGCCAGGCGGGCACAACAGTATTTTTTCATATTCCTTTTCCGGCGGCGTAAAAATAGGGTGCGCCGCCTGCAACCAAACGACAAACGATAAAGTTTACGCTCCATCCAGCCATTTAGCTGCTTCCAAACAGCGCTGGCACGCCGGCGCGCATCTTGTAACCGATCATGTCAGACACCGATTCCCCGATTTTATTTTTTGATGGCGTATGCAACCTCTGCAACGCTTCGGTGCAGTGGGTGCTCGCCCGCGACCGCCGCGGAATGTTTCGTTTTGCAGCCTTGCAGTCAGCGGCTGGCCAGGAGCATTTGCGGCGTTTCGGGCAGGATACGGAGCGTTTTGACAGCGTCGTGTTGATCGCCGACGGGCGCCTGTATACCCGCTCGGATGCAGCGCTGGAAGTGCTGCGCCGCTTGGGCCGGCCTTGGTCCTGGACGTATTTTTTGCGCTGGATTCCGCGGCCGATGCGCGATGTAGCATACGATTGGGTAGCGCGCAACCGCTACCGGTGGTTTGGCCGGCAGGAGGAATGCTGGCTGCCCCGGCCCGAGTGGAAAGAACGTTTTTTATGACGGCTTCAACTTTTCCTGGATCTGGCGTTCCAGCCGACCGGATATCTGGGAAAAGCCCTTACTTTTACTTCTCTTTTTAATCGGCACCTGAATTTTTATCACACTCAACACCTTAAACATGCACTTGTCTATGCGCCATTTTTTGACCGCGGCCGTAGTGGTACTGGCCGTTTTTTTCGTATGCCCTGGTTGCAAAACCGATAATGCCTCCAGTGCTTGTGGCAAAATTGAATTTAGAAAAGAAAATGCCTTGACGGTGCGGGTAGAAGCCGCCGTCACTTCGCTCAACCCAATTTTACCCAGCGCTGGCTACAACCGATATGCGGCAGCCGATATGTTTCAAACCCTGGCGGCTGTGGAGCCAAAAACGCTGGAACTGGTACCCTTGCTGATCAAAAAAATACCGGCGGTGTATACCGTGGCTTCCGGTCCGCACCAGGGCGCGCTGGCCTACGATTTTGAAATTTATGATGAAGCCCGGTGGGACGATGGCAGCCCGGTGACGGCCAACGATGTATTGTTTACCCTGAAACTGATTTACCATCCGCAGCTGCCGTTGGGCGACTGGCTGGGCTATTTCGAATATTTGAAAACAGTGGAAATTGACCCGGCCAATCCGAAAAAATTTACCGTCTACTTCAACCAGTACTACATTCTGGCGCTCGAAACCTTGTGCCAGTTTCCGATTTATCCTGCCTATGTGTACGATGCCGATCAGGTGTTGTCGAAGGTGCCGTTTGCCGACCTTCAAAACCCCGAGCGCGCCAAACAAGTGGTGGCGGCCAACCCCGCACTGAGCGCCTGGGCGGAGGCCTTTCAGTCGCCCAAATTTGCCAACGACAAAACTGTCATCACCGGCAGCGGCGCCTACCGCATTGAAAGTTTCGATGTGGATCAGGGGCTGGTGCTGGTCAAAAAACAAAACTGGTGGGGCGACCAACTGGCCAAAGACAACCCATATCTGGTGGCAGCACCGGAAAAAATCATCTACCGGTTTGTGAAAGACGAAGCGCCGGTGGAAAGCCTGGTGCGCAGCGGCGACCTCGACGTAGTGCCCGCCCTTTCGCCGGAGAAGTTTCTGGAACTCAAAAACGACAGCTGTTTGTACCTCCGCTACGATTTCCAGTTGGTGGCTGCCAACTCCTACGGCCGCATTATGTGCAATCTTCGCAAACCCCAGCTGGCGGAAAAAGCCGTGCGACAGGCCCTGGCTCATGCCGTCGACTACGATTATTTGATCAATACCATCTGGCAGGGCATGGCGGAGCGTTGCGTGAGCCAGGTAAATCCCGCCAAACCCTTTTACGCCCGCAACCTCAAGCCGTATCCATATAATGTACAGAAAGCGCGCGACTTGTTGGCTGCCGCCGGCTGGACCGACACCAATGGCAACGGCATTGCCGATAAGAAAATTAATGGCGCGTTGGTAGAGCTGGAACTCAGCCTGTTGGTCGGGGCGTCATCGACTTCCAACCAGATGGGGAAAAGCCTGGCCACCACTGCCCGCACGGCAGGTATCGCCATCACGGTGGTGGAGGAAGACATCCGGGTGATTTCGCAAAAAACCCGCGAAGGCAGCTACGATCTGGCCATGACGGGCGCCACACTTTTCCCCGGCCTGCTGGAAATGTACCAAACCTTGCATACCAACAGCATCGGCGCCGGCAACCGCTATGGGTTTTCCAACCCGGAGATGGACCGCCTGATCGAAGCGATCCGGACCGAACCCAACGAGGCTAAACGCAATGTGCTGTACATTCAGGCCCAGGAGTTGGTATACGACGAGTTGCCAGAAATTTACTTGTATGCTCCACAACAACGTTTGGTGGTCAACAAACGGTTTAACTACGTACTTTCGCCCAACCGACCCGGCTATTACGAGCAGTATTTTCGCTTGCGCAAATAAAACGTTTGATAAAAATAAATTGAAAAATGGCTTTTGAAGTAGAAGGCAGGCTCCACCGGATTTTTCCGACCGAACAAAAAACCTCGAGTTTTCAGGCTCGGGAATTTGTGCTGGAGGTGCCCGATGGCAACTACCCCCAACTCGTGAAATTTCAAGCCGTGCAGGAACGCTGCGGCTTGCTGGACACGTTCAACGAAGGCGATGCCGTCAAGGTTTCGTTCGACCTGCGTGGCCGGGAGTGGAACGGGAAATACCTCACCAACCTGAACGCCTGGCGCATCGAAGCGGCCAGTGGCGGTGGCAGCGGCAGCGGCAGCGGACAAATATCGGCCCCGGATGAGCGTTTCCCGGCCGATCCTTTCCCGGACTATCAGGCCAGCCCGCCGCCGCCGGGTAATTTGGACGACTTGCCCTTTTAAACAAGAGCGCATGGTATGAACAAGTTGCTCTGTTCGGTTTTGCTGTTTTGCGCCTGGGCGTCAGCCCGGGCGCAAAACCTGTCGGGTATCAGCACCCGGTGGAGCGACTCTTTTGTGGAATGGGAATTGTTTGTATTCGCCAGCGATTCGGCAGAAACTGCCGAACTCGGCGACGACGAGGAGCTCCCCGATGAAGCATTGTTCGGCGAACTCAAACTCCGCTGGCTCAACCTGCGCGACGACTGGTCGGAATGGGATTACCAGTTCGGCGACGAGCGCGGCACCATCCGGATGAAATGGAAAGACGACCCCAGCCAGTGGGAGCTCCGCAGCTACACCGGAGAAGTGGTGACCATGCGCGCCAGCTGGCGCGACGACCTTTCGGAGTGGCGGGTCACCGACAACGCCATTTCGCTCCAACTCAAATGCCGTTGGAGCAACCAGGCCGACGAATGGCTGGTTCAAGATTCCAATTTCGGCACGTTTTATTTGTACACCCTTACCCAAGGTGACCCGCGCGATTGGGCGATTGAAGATAAGCTGAAGGCCCAGATTTCGCCGGCAATGAAAATGGCCTTGGTTTTTTTGACGGTTTTTCACGCCTCCCCCCGCTTGTAAGAATGAAAAAAGCCGCGCTGTTTATTGGTGTATTTTAGCATTTCGGCAATAATTGCCAAAATACCGGCCAACAAAAAGCAGGCTTTTTGCGTCTCTTTTCAGAAGCCTGCGTTCCATGCAATGGCTATCGAGTTCAACTATCTGATCAACCGACATAACATGAGAAAACCCATACTTGGCGCGCTAAGTATCCTCCTGGGGGCAGTCCTGGCCAGCGCACAACCTACCAACGACAACTGCACAAACCCCATTCCCATCCCCGACGTAACGAACTACTGCAGCCCGACAGGCGCTTTCACCAATGTAAACGCCACACCCTCGGGCTACGGCCCGGCCAACTGCTTTGGCATGGCCAGCAACGACGTGTGGTTTTCCTTCGTGCCACAGTTTACCGACGTCACGGTGATCGTGCGTGGGGCTACCGCGCAGGCGCCTGGAGGCACCTTAAGAAATCCGCAGATTGCGATTTACTATGGCACCTGCGGCGGGGTACTGAACGAGGTGCAGTGTCGGAGTTCCACCAATAATACCCATATCGCGGAGGCCAGTGAAAGCGGACTCCTGGTTGGCTCAACCTACCTGATCCGGGTGCAGGGTTTCAACAACGGTACCGGTACGTTCCAACTTTGCCTCAATAATTACAACCCGCCGGTCGACCCTACCTCCGATTGCCCCACGGCATCGGTTTTGTGCGATAAGTCGCCTTTTGTCGTGCAAAGCGTGACCGGAGCGGGCAGCAATATTTCCGAATTGAACGATGCCACCTGTTTTTCCAACGGCGCACCGGGCAACTATGAATCGAACTCGACTTGGTTTACCTGGATTTGCGCGACTTCGGGAACGCTGGAATTTACCCTCAGCCCTTTGAACGTTGCCGACGATTTGGATTTTGTCCTATATCGCTTGCCAAACGGCGTAGGCAATTGTCAGGGCAAACAAGTCGTGCGGTGTATGGCCTCCGGCGAATCATTTTATCCCAGCCCCTGCATGGGGCCGACTGGGCTGCGCCCGGGCGATCCGGATATCAGTGAGAATGCCGGTTGTACGGATGCGGGCGACAATGCCTGGCTGGCGCCGTTCGACATGGTGGCTGGGGAGGCCTACGCGCTTTGTGTGAATAATTTTACGACCAGTGGAAATGGTTTTGCCGTAGAATTTGGTGGCAGTGGGCAGTTTCTGGGCCCAGAGGCAAAATTTACGACTATTCCCGCGGCTGTTTGTTTGGGCACGCCGGTTCAAGTACAAGATGCCTCCACATTTGCCCTGGGGAGTATTACGGCTTGGAAATGGAGTTTTGGCGCCGACTCCGACCCCGGTGTGGCTTCGGGGAAAGGCCCGCACACCGTTACATTCAATACGCCTGGGCAGCACCCGGTGGTTTTGCAGGTAGAAACCGACTTGGGCTGCCGGGTAACGGCCATTCAAAATGTGCTGGTTTACCCCGATGTGGTGGTGGATACGTTGATTGCTATGCCGGAGTGCAACGGCGGCGATAATGGGGCGATAACCATCAACAACATTGCAATGGGTACGCCGCCGTATCAATTCAGTTGGGAAGGCGGCCCGTTTTCTAACAACAATACGTTGACGGGGCTCACAGTTGGAACCTATAATTTGGTGATCCGCGACGCCAATAATTGCAAAACAGAACTAGATATCGAGGTGAAAGAGTTGGAACTTACGGTCGATCCCAATGTGACGCCACCGCTCTGTACGGGCGACGCCAACGGTTCCATAGTTTTAAATGTAACCAATGGTAAAGCGCCTTATTTGTTTGATTGGGGTAATGGTTTTATTCCCAACAATACCGAAGGTGGTTTTGCAGCCGGAACCTATACCATTCTTGGGCTTGATGCAAATTTGTGCAAAGGCACTTTTGTAGTAGATGTTGTCGACCATCCGCCGGTTACTCTGGATGTTGATACGATCGACATTTCTTGTTTTGGCGCCAACGACGGCATCGGTATCGCTATCGCCGGCGGGGGGGTAGGTAATTTCAGTTATTTGTGGAGCGACAGCCAAACCAATGAAGAAGCCAGCAGCCTGGGTCCAGGGCCTTATGGGGTAACCGTCACAGATGGTAATGGATGCACAATTACCGGGAGTGTTTTTATTACCGAGCCGGGCGATGTCGCGGTTAATGTGTTGCGGGTGACCGATTTGATTTGCAATGGCCAACCGGAAGGTATCATTGAAGTAGTAGGAATTGGTGGCCGGCCACCCTTTACGTTCAGCACCGATGGGGAGAATTACCTTGCTGGTCCGGCGCTAACCGGGCTCTTTGCTGGCGACTATTGGGTAAAAATTAAAGACTCGGCTGGCTGCATCGACTCTGTATTTGCAGCGGTACAACAACCACCACCGCTGATTGTCGTCGCTCAGCCGGGCGATACGACGCTCGACCTGGGCTATGATTTTCGGGTTCAAACCTTTACGCTGCCGGAGGGGCGGCCCGTGAGTTTCCAATGGACGCCAGCCATCGGTCTCAACTGTTCCGACTGCCCGGAGCCTACTATTGTGGCCATTAACGACGAAATCTACGTCATTAAAATAACAGATGAGGACGGTTGTATGGCTTTTGATACGGTCCGGGTGTTGGTCAATCGCGACCGACCGATATACGTACCGAATGTTTTTGCCCCGGACAAGCCTTTCCCGAATGATCATTTTACCTTGTTCGGCGGGCCTGCTGCCCAACAAATTCAACTCATGCGCATTTATGACCGATGGGGGACATTGGTTTTTGAAACGCAAAACATTTCACTTGGCGAGCCCAATCTTGGTTGGGACGGGACTTACAAAGGCCAGTTGGTTAGTGGCGTATTTACGTTTTATGCGACGGTGCTTTTCATCGATCAACAGGAGGTGACTTATGAGGGGAGCGTGACCGTCATTCGATAAAGCCTTGATCGGTAATAGAAAACGGGCAAGTGGAAATTCTCCACTTGCCCGTTTTGCAAAAAAATATTGGAATCGTTTATTGTTTTGGCAGTAGTAGCCATAAACGGCCGTAACCATTGATTTTTCTCGCTTCTTGCAGCCCTTTTTTCCCAATACCACTATACAAATCAAGTCGTTTCGTAGTCAAAATGGCGCCGCCACGGTCTTGAGCAAAAAGTATTCGGTAAGTGTAGCCTTTCAGCCGGCCGGCTGCATCCAGATCAGGAAGCTCTGCAAGTAAGGTGGCGCCAATAGGAATATAGCGCGGATCTACCGCAACCGAGTAACCAGCCGTAAGCGGAAAATATCCGGCGCCAATAACATCTTCATCACTCATTTTTTTGAAAAAAACATACGAACCGCCTGCGCCTTTTACAGAGCCTCCAAAGCCGAAATGTTCTCGTTTTCCATCCGGATATTCTACCCAGCAGGAACCTTGTAATTGGGCGTTGGATACCTCTCGCGTACTGCTTACCCAGGCCAGTTCCAAGCCTTTGCCATCCAATGCGCCTGCCGAGATAGCGGCAGGGGAGGGGACGTTGCTTTCAGGGCGGCGCAACAAGGGTACGGAAAACTGGGACGTACGCACCCGGCTGGCCTCGATAATGGGCGTATAATAGCCTGTAATGCGTACCCGGTCTTTTTTCAAGTCGGTTTTAACTTTGTAAAAGTCAAATCGATCTAACAATGCATCTGGCTGCAGAATCTGACAGCCTTGCAACAGTTCGATGGTTTGAAGCATTTCAGCTTTACTAATTCCTTTTACGGGGTACTCCGCTACATCTTTCCGGCGCAAATAATTGGCCTGTTCGTACATAGCCTCCAGCATAGGAGCGTCAAATGGCAAGTAGGAAAGCGTATCCGGAGAAGTAAAATGAAGGACCGTTGACCTGACTTGGCGTTTCAGAATCAATGGTTTAGCCCGCATGGGGGGAGCCATTGCAGCTAAGCGAGCGGGCGCTGCGGCACCAATTCCAGCGGCGGTAACAACCGCAGATGCCGCATTAATTCCAGGTGCAACCGGAGTGTTGCTGCAATCCAAAGTAAGCAAAAAGGGAGTGAGCAGCAGGCAGAAAAAAAGCGATAATTTGTTTAGCATAAATTGGTGGGGTGTTGCTTCGCACGCTGCCCATTATTGAAATTTTTCTGGGCGCAATTACAATCCCTACACTTTACTGGCGAAGACACCCGGCGCTTTGATGGTGTGCAAAGTTATGTGAATTTTAAGGATATATGCTTCGCTATTAACAATCATTAGCATTCTATTAACTCAAAAAATGTTGATATTCAACAAGTTGTAAAAATTTCATTTTTTTGGGGCGGATCGAGGATTCCTTAAAATATTAACTTGTTCTGGCGACGTAGTTCATTCGCTTTTAACAGAGCCATAACGGATATTGCATCGGTAATTATACCGTCCAAAACCATATTGACGGCCTCTTCAAATGGAATGCGTGCGACCTGTAATAGTTCGGTGTCTTCCGGTTGTGGCTTGCAGAATTCCAAATTTTCTGCCAGGTACACCATTCCGAATTCCGTTGTTACAGAATTAGAAAGATGTGATTCCAATAGGAGTGTCCATTTCTTTGCCCGGATTCCTGTTTCTTCTAGCAGTTCCCGCTGAGCAGATTCTAAAATTGGGATTCCAAGCGGCCCTCCACCCTCCGGTATTTCCCAGCTGTATCGTCCCAAGGTATATCGATATTGGCCTACCAACCATGTGTATCCAAACGCATCAATTGGTATAATTCCTATTGCGACATTTTTAAAACGCACGACCCCGTAAATTCCAGCGCCGCCTGAAGGGTTAATGACCTCATGATGCAAAACCTCAATCCAGGGATTGTCATATACCTGACACACGCTCAACGTTTGCCACGGATTATTGGTCGGTTGGGTGCCTTCACTTTGGAATTCGGTGCCCATTTGGCTACTTTTGTCGAAAATCCTTCAGCATACCTTGAAAAGCTTGACATTAGCATGACAAAGCCAAGGCACTGAACAATGTTTCTGTGTTTTTACTTTTTTTGAAATTGTTGCGGCTGTAATCTCCCCCCTGCGCCTCCCGCATTCCCCCTTTTTGCAACATAACCATACAGCCGGTATTTTCCGGTTTTCTGATTTACGGAGTTTGAATACGGTTTAGAAGTGTTCGCTCTACCCTGGCACCGGTCCTTATTTCCGAGAATTCGGCATATTGCTTTGACAAGCGGTATTTGGGGAAGTGGGGTATTCACTCAGGAGAAGATCGCAAATTGTACAGCTTACTTGTTTGTTTGGACGCGATCCGTGCGATTAGAAAACTGGCAAGAATTGGAGATTAAGCCAGCAAAAAGGTTAAGTAACATGAGGATAAAATCATATACAGCCAAAATCGGGCCATTTCTTTTAGGCAGATAAAATTAATTGGCTGTCCCCCCAAATAATCACACCATTACAACAGACTAATCTTTCTGCCTGCCTGCAGGCGATTTTCATAATATTGAGAAAACGAAAAACTTCCGGTTTATGCTACACACGTACCCTCTACGTGCCATTTGCTGGGTTTTTGCGCTCTTTTTTCCAGGGCTGCTTGCCGCGCAACTCACCATAAATGTGACGTCGGTTCCGCAGAATACTCCAGCCAGCGCAAAAATTTATCTTTCCGGCACCTTTAACAACTGGGACCCCGCTGATGCCAATTTAATACTGACCAAACAACCCAACGGGCAGTATTCAATTACGCTCACCCCGCCTATCGGGCCTGTTCGGTTTAAATTTACCCGAGGGAGCTGGGCCAGTGTCGAAGGTAATGCCAGCGGCGGCTTCCAACCCGACCACCTCACAACTTACGCTGGCCTGCCCCAAACCATTAACATGAGCATCCTGAGCTGGGAAGACTTATCCAATTCGGGTGCGACAGCCGGCGTAAGTATACTGAATAACAACTTTTATATCCCACAACTCAGTCGCACCCGACGCATTTGGATTTATTTGCCGCCCGATTACAATACCTCTACTAAAAAATACCCGGTTTTGTACATGCAAGACGGGCAAAACCTGTTCGACCCCGCTACCAGCTTTTCCGGAGAATGGGAAGTGGACGAGTCCCTGAATGAGCTTTTTACTCAAGGCGATTACGGCTGCATTGTTGTAGGCATCGATAACGGAGGCGTAAACCGCCTGAACGAATACTCCCCCTGGGTAAACCAATTGTACGGAGGTGGCCAGGGCGATGAATATATCAGCTTCATTGTGAACACGCTTAAACCGCATATCGACGGAACATTCAGGACCCGCCCCGACCGCCAACACACCGCCATAATGGGCAGTAGCATGGGCGGATTAATTTCCATGTACGCGCTGATGGAATACCAACACATTTTTTCCAAAGCAGGTGTTTTTTCGCCAGCCTTTTGGTTTGCGGGCGACAATCCCACCAGTCAGGTTTTGGGCGTAGGCAAACGCAACGAGCTTAAAGTGTATTTCCTGGCAGGCGGGCAAGAGCCGGCTTATGTTACCCAGGATATTCAGGAAATCATGGATGCGATGCGCACCGTAGGTTTTGAAGAAAAAGAAATGAACTTGCGTGTGCCTGCTGATGGGCAACACTCCGAATGGTTTTGGCGCCGGGAATTCCCCGAAGCTTACAAATGGCTGTTCGCAGGGGCTGTTACCGCTACTGATGAGGCCTATGAAAGCCAACCCCAGCTGGAAGTTTTCCCTAACCCGACTACCGATTGGATTCGCATAGCCGGATTCGAACAGGAAGACCAGCTTCAGGTACAAATATTAGGCCTCGATGGTTCGCTGAAACACGACGTACAAATTCAGCCAGGCGACGCCATTTCTACCTCCGACCTGCCGGTCGGATTTTATGCCGTGCGCGTCCGGACTGAAAAGTCAAACTGGATAGTTACCAAAATGGTACGCCGGTAAAACAAGTTTTTCTATATAGAAAAGCCGTTCCTGGTTGCAGGAACGGCTTTTTATTTATTTGCTAAGGCTTTTTCCCGTCCAAAGCAAACTTGATCGGCAAAGTCACCTCTGCCGCTACCAACTTCCCTTCGCTTTCCGCTGGTATCCAGCGTGGCATGGCCCGAATGACGCGAACAGACTCCAAAACGAAGTCTTCACGCGGATTCTGGCTGGCTTCCGACAGGGTTGTTATCTTCGACACGGCCCCGTCTTTCCCGACCGTAAACTTCGCTACCACCATTCCCGTTGCTCCGGATTTTTTGGCGCCCTCCGGATACCGGATGTTTTGAACCATGTAGTCGATCAATGCCGGCATTCCGCCCGGAAACTCCGGTTGTTTTTCCGGCCCGCCAGCGGCTTTTTGTGCAGACGCCGGCATTGCCAGCAGCAAGATGAAAGCCACTTGAAAAAGGGCTTTTGCGCAAATACTGTGTTTTGTTTGCATAACTAATATTTGTAAAAATGAAGAAAGAACATGGCCAGGCTTGTCCGCGATGGAACAAGCTAAATTTGATATTGGGAGTGTTCATAATTGTTGGGGATCGAACGCTTTATTCCAAAGCAAATCGTATCGGCAAGGTCAGCACACAAGATACCGATTGGCCATTTTTTCGCGCGGGATTCCAGGCCGGCATATTGGAAACTACCCGAATTGCTTCGGCCATCAGATCCGCATTTCGATTTACTTTCGCATTATCCGGCGAAACGTTTACAGCCGGCTCGACTTTGCTCACGCGTCCCGTTTCGTCGATAGTAATTTTAACAGCCGTCAAACCTTCCGCACCCGCCCGTTTGGCCGCTTCGGGGTATTTGATTTCGGCAGACAGGTAGCGAATCAGCGCAGCCTCCCCCCCAGGAAACTCCGGGATTTTTTCCACTTCGAATAATTCCAACGCGGCGCCATTTTTTACCTTCTTGGTATTCGGCTCTTCCGAAATCTCCGTCGACGTACAAGCCCATACCAAGGCCGCTAAGGGCAAGGCCAAAATATATTTCCAACGGCGCCCGCGGGCCGAGCTGCGCTTCGCTAACATCAACAGGCGCTGCTTGAGCGCGTTTTGAAAAAAATGGTTGGCAATCGGCACAGAGCATGAAAATCGGGCCTGCTGCAACAAGAGCAATCCATACTCGCGCCGGGTACTTTGCCCCGAAGCAGAAGCGTCGGCTAAATATTCGTGCACCGTTCGCAAAGCCCTGCGATACCAGTAAACCAGCGGGTGAAACCACGCCACCACCAGCAAAATTTCCAACAAAAGCACATCCACGCTGTGCCCGCCGCGCGCGTGCGCCTGCTCGTGGGCAAGCATGTTTTGGCCCGAATATGTTTTTTCTTCAAAATCGGTTGGGACGAAAATCCAATGAAAAAAGGAAAAGGGTTGGTCGGTTGCCGGTGTCCTTACAAGTCTGAAACCGCCGGGCAGCTGTTTAGCCGAATTCTTCCGTATCAGCGCAGTAAGCCGCATCAGGCCCCAACACAAACGCAACGCTTGTAAGGCTACACCGGTAAAATAAATCCACCAGACGGCTTTCCACACCGGCCAAGCCTGAAAGCTGCCGGCCATCGGTTCAAGACGGACCGTAATTTCCCGCAACCGGACAAGCGATACCTGGTTTGGTACGGCCGGAAATAATGGTTGAACAACCGGCGAAACCAGTCCCAAGGCCAAAGCGCCCAGCAGAAAAAGTCGGTTGGCCCGGAAAAACGTTTCCCCGCGCAGCAGCTGGCTGTATAAGAAGGCGAACAAGGCCCAATAAATCGTAACCTGGACAGAATATTCAAGCATGGTCAAGGTTTTTCATTGAATTTTTTCATGATTTCTTCGACGTCTTTCGCGCTCAATTTCTGGTCTTCGACCAAGTGCGAAACCAGGCGCGATACCGACCCGTCGAAGTAATTGCGCAAAACCTCGGTAAGGGAGCGCCGGCCGTATTCATCCTTATCCACCAACGGAAAGTATTCGTGTGTTTTGCCGTACGCCTTGTGGTCGACATAACCTTTGCGCTCTAAAATGCGCACCACGCTCGACACCGTGCTGTGCGGCGGCCTGGGCTCTTCCATCCGGTCGAGCAGATCGCTTACCGTGGCCCGGCCCAGATCCCAGATCAGTTGCATGACGTCTTCTTCTACTTTGGTTAGCTTTTGCATACGCTCCTTCAGTTTTTTCAATAGAACAAAGGTATAACGCAATTTGCGGCCAAACAACTTTTAAATGCGTTTTTTGACGTAATATTACGTTATAAAAGTCAAGCGCCTGATATTTAGATGTTTAACATGCTAAAAACTACTCCTCCGAGCTCAACCAACGCAGGATTGCAAGTAAAAACGCCGCATTCTGTCGGGCTTCCGGCTGGTTCATACCAACCGGGTTGCGGGCGGGCCCGGTCAGCTGGGCCGAAAACATAGCCGCCTCTCCCGACACGACCACTTTCCCCCTGCCGTAGCGCAGGTATCCTATCTGGTACCAGCCCTGGCTGTCGCGGTAGGGCGTCCGATCGGAGAACTGCCAGGCGGATTCCGGTTCCAGCAAGGTATAATTTTTAAGCGCCAGCACTGGTTTCCCGCCGCGCGGCAATTGGAAGGCGCTCCCGGTAAAAGTAACCACCGAATCGATGCCTGAAGTGAACGGACCGTCGATCAGGGTTTTGTTTCCCCGGAAAAACACTTCCGGAGTTCGGCGTCGGTTGTCCATGGCAAAACAGTTCAGCATTTTTATGCCGAATGCTCCCGCCAGATCGGTAGCCGAACCGGCAAAGGGCATGTGATCGGCAATCAAAAACAAGCTGCCGCCTTGCCGCACCCAATTTTGCACCGCTTTTATTTCATCGGCGCCAAAGGCCGATCGGTTCGGCAACGCCCAAGTGGAATCGCTTTGAGCATCCAAAGCGTTTGCAATCACCAACACGGAGCATGCGGCTAAAGTGGCCGGACTGAAGGGCTGGTCATTCGGCAATACCCGGTACCCGTCGTCGCGCAACACTCGGCCAAAACTGCCGTACCGGCCGCTGAGCGTATGGAAATTGTGGTGCGCCTCATCGAGGAAAATTACCGGCCCCGCTCCGGTTGCAAAACGTGGCGCGGGATTTTGAAAGGTAAAGGCCGTGTCCGGAATTTGTTGGGCGCCAAGCGCAGCAGCGCTCCACGCCAGCGCGAGCGTGAGAAATTGTTTTGTTTTCATATGCTAAAAAATTTTTTCGCCTTGCTGGAGGGTCGAGACTCAGCGCTTCAGCACCACAAATTCTACCCGTCGGTTCTGAAACCGGCCCTCTTCCGTATCGTTCGTCGCGACCGGCCTGGACTCTCCTTCGCCATAATACCGCAGCCGGCTGGCGGAAATCCCGTTTTCCAGTAAAAACAAGACAACCGATTTCGCCCGCTTGCGCGACAGGTATTTGTTGTAATCTGGCCTTCCGATATTGTCGGTATGGCCGATAATTTGAATGTGCACTTTGGGGTTGTCGCGCAGGAGTTGCAGGAGTTTGTTGAGTTCGACATAGGAGCGCGGCATGAGTTCGTATTTGTCGAACTCAAAATAAATGTCTTTCAATTGGATAGACCGGCCTTCCTCCAGGGGCTGGCGGGTCAGGTCGTCGGGCTTGACCGGTACGGCGATAAAGGGTGGAATTTTTTTCACCACCACATCGTCGATGTAATAATAGGCGTAGTTGAAACAATCGGCGCGATAAGCCGAAGTCGCCGTGGATTTATCATCAAAGAAATTGCCGATCAGTAAGTACTCCGCCTCGTTTTTCGCTTCGAAGCGGCCACTTAGTTTCACCCAGCGCCCTTCTGGGCCTTCCACCAGTTTTTGTGCATAAAACTGCGGCGCAAACAGCAAAATGTCGTCTGACAGCCGGGCAATCCGTTTTTCCGAAAAATACGCCCCCAGTTTATCCATCTGCAAGGAGCGCTGCAAATGTGTCGTCCAAAATTCCACCAAATAACTCTGCCCGGGCACCAGCGGCTCGGCCAGCTGAATTTCAATGTATTCACGGCAGTGGGGCTTGCCGTTGGTACAGCCGTAGAGCGTCAGGCCGGCCATACACTTGCCGCCATGCGGCGATACCTTCCCGAAGCCTTTTTCCGCCCAATCTTGCGGAACCTTAACCCCCGGCCCGTATACATCCGGACTAGCCGTGCTGGCACTGAACCAATATTTGACCACCTGCCCAAAAAAGGCACCCTTGTACGACCAGCCTACCGGCGGGCTAACGAAGCGCTCAAAACCCGGGTTGGGCACAATGTTGTCGCCGGCGGCCGGCGGCGCTTGCCCCTGCAAATAGACCAGATTCCCAGACAGCAATAAGCAAGATGCCAGCAAGAGCACACGAATGGCCGAGCCCTGGCTACGCGCTACGATTTCGGTTTTCATCTTTACAAACATGTGGCAGGGCCAAATATAATTTCAATTGCCGGCATATTCTGACCCCGCTTAAAAAACAGGATTTGGCGCGTTATCTTTGCGCCTCCATTTGCACATCCTTTCAAATTTTATCAGGAAATGAATATCGCCGTTGTTGGTACCGGATACGTAGGTTTGGTGACTGGTACTTGCTTTGCCGAAACCGGAAACACCGTCATTTGTGTCGATAACAACGCACAAAAAGTAGAACGCCTGCGCAAAGGCGAAGTGCCGATCTACGAGCCCGGCCTCGACGTGCTGTTCGAACGCAATACCAAGGAAGGCCGCCTGTTTTTTACGACCGATTTGCAATCGGCCGTCCAAAAAAGCCAGATCATTTTTCTGGCGCTGCCCACCCCGCCTGGCGGCGATGGTAGCGCCGACCTTTCATTTATCATGGGAGTAGCCGAGCAATTGGGCGATATGATTCAGGACTACAAAGTAATTGTCGACAAAAGCACGGTGCCGGTAGGCACGGCTGAAAAAGTGGCGGCTATCCTGGCTCAAAAACTACCCAAGAAATTGTTCGACGTGGTGTCGAACCCCGAGTTTTTGCGCGAAGGCGTGGCTGTGGAAGATTTTTTAAAACCCGACCGGGTCGTCGTCGGCACGCGCAGCGACCGGGCGCAAAAAGTGATGAAACAACTGTACGAGCCTTTCGTCCGCCAAGGCAATCCCATTTATTTCATGGACGAGCGCTCGGCTGAAATGACCAAATACGCCGCCAATGCCTACCTGGCTGCCCGCATTTCGTTTATGAACGAAATTGCCAATCTCTGTGAAAAAGTCGGCGCCAACGTCGACCAGGTGCGCATCGGCATGGGCAGCGACAGCCGGATCGGCAAACGCTTTCTGTTTCCGGGCATCGGCTACGGCGGCTCTTGTTTCCCAAAAGACGTGCAAGCCCTGGCTAAAACCGCCAGCCAAAATAAATACGATTTCAAAATTTTGAAATCGGTGATGAAAACCAACGACTTGCAAAAAAACGTGCTGACCAAAAAAATCCGCCGTTTTTTCAAAAACGAACTTCAGGGGCGCACCATCGCCGTGTGGGGCCTGGCGTTTAAACCCAACACCGACGACATCCGCGAAGCCCCGGCATTGGTCATCATCGACGAGTTGCTGGCAGCCGGCGCAAAGGTGCGCGCCTTCGACCCCGAGGCCATGCCCAACGTTAAAGCCCAGTACGGCAGCCGGATACACTTTGCCGCCAGCATGTACGAAGCCCTGGAGGGCGCCGACTGCCTGGCGATCACAACCGAATGGAGCGAATTCCGCAACCCCGATTTCAGCCGCATCCGCAGCTTGTTGAAAGATGCCGTGATTTTCGATGGCCGGAATGTATACGACCTCGAGCAAATAAAAGCCCAGGGGTTTCAGTACGAAAGCATCGGCCGGCCTAAAGTAAAAGCGAAAAAAAAGGCGCCGGCTGTTGCCGGGTAATCTCCGGCTAGCGCAGCAGCCAAACCAAGCTGAGCCCACCGGGCCCTGCCGACATGCTCATTTTTTCAGGCAACACCTTGCGCCGGTGCAAAGCGGGCACTCCCCAGCCTACCAGGCTGCCTACGGCATAACCGACGATCACATCGGTCGGGAAATGGCGGCCTCCACGCACCCTTAAGTAGCCGGTAACCGCCGGTATGGCCGCTGCAGCGCCCCAAATCACGGGTTTCCATTTACTGTCGGGGTAATAATCCGAAAAAACGGTAGCCGCAAAAAATGTGCTGGCAGCTGACATGGAAGTATGGCCCGAAAAAAAAGAACCCCGGGCGTTGGCATTGCGTTTTTTTCGCACTTCAACATCAGGGTTGTACACAAAAGGGCGGGTGCGCCGAACGGCGTATTTGGTCATCAAGGTGAGCCCGGAGGTGATAAACATGGTTTCACTCCACAGCACTGCCACAGCGCCGATGCTTTGGCGTGTTTTTTTACCCGCTAAAAAGAGGGTGGGTGTGGCCATAGCCGTAATCCAGAATACGTTGCTGGCCTGGTGGGCGCCCAGCGAGTAATAGTGCACCGTATTTCGGTCGAAGCGGTTGATCGAAGCGGCATCCAAAGCGGCCAGTTGGTCGCCGGAATAGATCGGCACCCCGGAGCGAAACTGCGCACCCAGAAAAGTTGCAGCCAAGCCAACACTGGTGAAGGCCAGTTCAGTACCCAGGCGGATGCGGTAGGGCGATTGCGCCGTTCCGGACAGGCCGACCAGCAACAAAGCGCAGATGACGGGGATTTTCATTGCAGCAATTTTTCCTGCCAAGATACTTGAAAGGCGCCGGCAGAATAATTTAAACAACTGCTGAAACCGACGAAAATTAAAATTTCAGATCCACAGTCCGCCGGCAACATCCGAGCCGCCTATCTTCGTTAGGAACAATCAAATAATAAGATCGCGATTTGAGGGAGTTGAATTTGGCGCTAAAGCAGACGCAAGGAAGGCGCATCGTAGTGCTACGCAACTGACGAGCAACGTACTTTAGGGGCAAATTAAGCCGCCAAAATTGCGAACTTATTATTTGATCGTTCCTTAACATTCCCAAACAAACATCCCAGTAAAAAATGGCTCAGGTCGGTTGGGTTTTCCTCGATGATTTCGGCGGTCAGCACCGCATCGGTCTGTACCATGGCGACAGCAGTGGCCACGTTTTGCTGCATTGCGACTTACGCGTTGTGCAAGTGGATTTTTCGGTAAAAGAACAGCGCACCTATTCTTTTTTTGTAGAAGACGAACTGTGCGAAGTGTCGATTTACAAAGAAAAAGAAGGCTTTTCCTACGATTTCAAGGTCAATAAAAAAATAGATACCCCGCGCAACCGGCTGCGCAAAGCCGACAACCGACGCAATCAAAAATATATCGCCTACCTGACCATAGGGCTGCTCGTTACTATCGCTTGTACGTTTTTTGCCTTGCGCTGGTGGGGCAAACAACACTCGACCAGCCCATCCGAATTGAGCAGCCTGAACAGCGGCCTCTCTCCTGAAAATGCCCAGCGACTGGCGATGGAAGGCGCCACTGCGGTTGCGCGCCTCGTAGTGGTGTCAGAAGCACAAGAACGCCGGATCTATTATGGATTTTCCACCGCCGACGACCGCCAGGTTTCCGGGCGCTTTTCCGCGCCCGATACCGGTGCCATCCTGCTCCCCAACGGTTTCCCTTTGCACGATGGTCATGCCTTTTCGGTGCGTTACCTGCCTGCCTCGCCGGGCGTCCACCGGGTCGATTTCGATTTGCCGACCCAACCCACTCTCGACGACTATTTTCAGCGGGCCTTCCTGGCCGAGCAAGGCGCGCACCCGGAAGCGAGCAATGGGCGCAGCCGCTGCATAGCCCAACTAACGCTCGAAAAAAAAGGCTGGAGGCAACTTGCCGATCTGATTTTCCAAACTACCCCGCCGGAACGCAACGCCTTGCACAACCGCGATTCGTACCACCGCCTCGTCCGCGAGCCGGAATTCGCCCAGCTGATCGAGCGGGAATGCTGGGATAAATGACGCCCCTGCTATTTACCCATCCAGTTTTTAAACGCCTCCACTTTTTCCCGGCTGACGAGCACTGGGCCTTCGCTCAGGGGTGCGGGCAACTGCACCCGCAGGCGGCTGTTGGAATACCCGATCACATCCTGCACGGCGTCGATGGAAACAATGTACTGGCGGTTGAGGCGGAAAAACCGCTGCGGATCAAGCAGGTTTTCCAAATGCTCCAGCGTGTAGTCGACCGGGTATTTCCGGCCGTTCCGATGCCGCAACCACACAATTTTGTTTTCTCCGAAAAAAAAGTCGATGTCGCCGGCAGAAATAGCGGTGAGGTGGTCGCCGATTTTTACCATAAACCGGTTTTTGTAGGCCGGCGTTTGCAGGGCGAGCATCATTTGGCGGATGGTTTCGGGATCGAGGGCGGCAGGCGCGCGCAGTTGGCGAAGTTTGGAAAACGCGCGGGCCAGATCATCCTGGTCGACGGGTTTGAGGATGTAGTCTACGCTGTTTACCTGAAAGGCACGGAGGGCGTAGCTGTCGAAGGCCGTGGTAAAAATGATCGGACAAGGCACGTTCACCTGTTCGAAAATCTCAAAGCTCAAACCGTCGGCCAGTTGGATATCGAAAAAAGCAAGCTCGGGCGGCGGGTTGTTTTGGAGCCAGTCGACGGCAGCCCGCACGGTGTCGAGCGTAGCCAGCACCTCGATGGCCGGGTCGATGCGCCGGAGTTTCGACATCAGGCTCCAGGCGGCCAGTTCTTCGTCTTCAATGATGATTGTACGCATGGTCAGCAAGCTTTTCCAGCAGTGGTCAGAATTGGTAGTTTTACTGTAAAAAAGCCATCTCCGGCAGATACGGACACATCGGTATTGCTTAAGAGCTGGTAACGGGCACGGATATTGGCCAGCCCGACGCCGGTAGATTCAGGCAGGTGGTTTTTGGCTTGCAAGTTGTTGCGCACGACCACCCGGGCGTTTTCCTCAAAGATTTGGATGCGCAGGGGTTTGTTTTTCGACACTTCATTGTGCTTGATCGCGTTTTCCACCAGCATTTGCAAACTCAGCGGCGCCAGGCAGCCGGGGGTGTCGGCTGGCAAATCGACAGCGATTTCCAAGTTTTCGCCAAACCGCACTTCGAGCAAAAACAGGTATGCTTCCAGTATTTCCAACTCTTCCCGCACGGAAACCAGTTCGCGGTCGCGGCTGTCGAGAATGTAGCGGTACACCAAAGAGAGCCGGCGAATAAACTGCTCGGCGCGGTCGGCGTCCTGGTGCACCAACGCCGCTAATACATTCAGGCTGTTGAATAAAAAATGGGGATTCACCTGGTTTTTCAGCGATTCGTACCGCGCCGAAATCTGTTCCTTTTTCAGCCGCTCCGCCTCGATCAGGCTGGCCTTCCAACCGAGCAAAAATGCCCGGCCGTGCATAAAAATTGAGATCAGAAAGGTGATGACCATGGTCGGCACGAAATCTTCCAAATCCATCGACCGGACCAAGGCCCCAACATCCCAGCCAAAGCGGTGGCTGAAAAACAGCCAGGTCAGCAGCACCCATGCCAACGTGGTGAACGCCACCGTCAGAAGAACCGACCAAAACAGGCGGCGCACCGGGGCCTCCATCCAGTTGGCCCAGCGGTCGGGCAGCCCGGACAGGTAGGCGTTTCCCAGCCAAATGGTGGCCGTGCCGATGCCGCCCCGCCAGTAGTAGGACCAGAGTAGTTCCCAGCCGCCCCGCTCGTACAATTTGAACGGATTGGCGAAGGTGACCACGATGACAATACCGCCGATGCTGCCGATAATCAGGAAATCGCGGATAAATTTTTTAAATGCTTCGGACATGGCCGTTCGGTTGCTGCGGCAAGTTTACGGCCTTATTTTCCACTTTGTACGACTTGCTCAAGGTAGCGGGCATTGACGCGTTTTCCCCAATGCGGCAGCAGGCCGCGGTCTTTTTCCTGTTCGAACAAAGCGGCCGCTTTTTCAAAATACGGCTTGGCATTAGCGGCTCCACCACCGTAAAACTCCGGCATGTTGAGCACATAAGTGCCGCGCAAAAACGGGGCCCGGGGGTTGGCCGGGTCGAGGGCCGCCGCTTTTTCCAGCAAGGCAAATACCCGGGGCGTAATTTGAGCGCCCAGTGCCATCGGATTTTCCATCAGCCGGCCGATGAGCAGGTAGGCCTCGAGCACAGCCAGTTCCGACGAATTCGGTTGCAGGCTACGGATTTTTTCCAATTGGGCCTCTGCCAGGTCAAAACTGGCAATTGCTGCGTTGAGGTCTTTTTCATTGGTCAAAAAACCGACCATGAGGTTGCCGTACGCCGCGTAGTAAGCGGGTAGCCATTGGCCGGGCTCGGTTGCGGCGATGCGGGCAAAAACGTTGGCGCAGTTTTGGAAATCCGACGACGTTTTGGCGGTGTCGATCTGCGCCACCGATTGCGTCATCGCGTCGGTGTAAGCATCGTTTTGGGCGAACAGCGCTGCGCCGAAAAGAGTGAGCAGGAGCATTACCAGAAGATGTTTCATAACTTAAAATATGGATGGTGTAATAGAATATTTTACGGATACAAAAGTGCGCCAGAGCAAGCCGGGCAAAAAATCAAGCTGACTGAAGCATCGAATACGGGGAGTGAAATGCGCGCTACTCTTCCGCTACGCCCGAATACCGTTGTCCGAAGGTGATAAACAGGCCGGCAAACAAAAAATGCCGGGCCGGCGGTCCCACCGCGCGCATCAGGAACTGCCCGTCGGGGCCGGGCGTATCGCTAAACTGATAGCCATATACCTGCTTCCAGCCCAGCAAGTTGGTAGCCGACAGGTACAGGATACTGAAATGCCCCCCCAGGTTGAACAAATAGCTGGCGTTGACGCTCAGGTCGTGATACTCCGGCGTTCGGCTTTCATTAAAACCGGGCCGGTTGGGATCTTCGTACGGCCGGGGCGACTGAAACGAGTAGGTGGCGCCAATGGCCGTGTTGATCGGGCGTAGCCACTGCTTGTACACCAATGAAAAATTATGTCGGGCTGCAAAAACCGGCACGGCAGGCCCTGGAAAATCGCGGTAGTCGCGCCGGGTATCCAGAAAAGAATAGGAAATCCAATAGTCGCCGTTTCGAATGCTCTTCCGGTCGCGGAAAAACAGGTCGACCCCACGCGCGTAACCGCTGCCGCTATTGTCAGGCATACCGCCGGCCGGACCAGATTTTACGAGTCTGGAATAGCGTTTGAAATAGCCCTCCACCCGGAAAGTATAGCCGTTTCGGATACGCTGGTAGGTGAGCATATAATGCCGGGCCTGTTCGAATTGCAGTGGCGCCGGAACGCGCAATTGCTCGTAGGCAGGCGTCTGGAAAAAGGTGCCGAGGGCGCCGGCAATTTGTTCGCCCGGACCCAGCAAATAAGCCGCCGACAAACGTGGGGCCAGATTGGCCCGGCCCAGCAAGCCCGACCGCTCCGTGCGGAGGCCCGCGCGCAGCACCAGTTTTTTCAAAACGAAACCATCTGCCTCTGCGAAACCCGCCAGGTAATGCTCGCGGCGCCAGGTTGCAAAATTCTGGCTGTTGTGGTCGACAAATGTCTCGTCGAATAACCCGTACAGGTACTCCCCGCCGAATTTTAATCTCCAACTTTCGCCGATAGGCCGGCTCAGGCTGAGGCGCGTTTGGGCAGACTGTTGCTCCTGGTCGTTAGAAAAATTGCCCGCTATCCGGTCGCGGTTATGCGTTAGCGCAGCCCCGGCGAAAATCGTCCATTTTTCCCGCCAAACGCTGCGAAATGAAACGTTGCTATAAAGGTTGTTGGCCCGCAGCCGCAGCGGGTTCGTTTGCTGAGGTTGACCTGGATCGGGGTACTGTAGCTCCATGTCGGAACGGCTGACGTTGCCGTAACATTTAAGCAGACCCGAGGCTCCAATTTCCTGCCTGAAAATCAACTCGCCGCCGGTCGTTTGCGGCGCTGCTTTCCAACGGATGTTTTGGGGCAACAAAGCGAAATAAGGCGCCAGATTGGTGTAGGCGCCCGAAGCCGACAACGAGCGGCGCTCCCAACGCCGGGTATGCGCCAAGCCGGCCCCGATCGACATGAGCGACAGACCGGTGGTCGTTTGAGAGGGCAGATCTTCCGTTTGCAATATTAATGCCGCCGACAAGGCTTGCCCGTATTCCGCTGAGTAGCCACCGGTTGAAAATTGGGTGCCTTTAAAAAGAAATGGAGAAAAGCGGTTTCTTGCCGGCACATTCGGTACCGAGCTGTTGTATGGGTTTTGCACATACAAACCGTCGATGAAGGTGCGCGTTTCGTAGGCCGCTCCTCCCCGTACCAGAATTTGGCCCGATTCGCCGTTGCGCACTGCGCCTGGCAGCGTATTGATCGCCCCAGCAATATCCGCTGTTGCGCTGGCGGTGAGTGCAATGTCGACTGGGCTGAGCACCACGGCCCGGCGCCGGTCGCTGGCCGCTTCGAAAGAACCTGCCGAAATGACAACCTCGCGCAAACCGGTCGACCGCTCTTTCAACCGTAATTCGACAAAAATGCCGGCGCCGTTCAGGTCGATCGTTTGTTTCAAACTGTCGTAGCCCAAACTGGTTACTAAGAGCGTTTGGACACCGGTACGCCGGGTCGTTATTTTAAAATGACCATCGGGCCTGCTTGTGGCGCCGTCGTAACTGCCGGCTATCCAGACGTTGGCGCCCACCACTGTGTCGCCCGACAGGGAACGTATTCGGCCTTCAAAAGTAATTTGCGCCCGGGAGGGAACAATTATCCAACAAAGTATAAACGAAAAGAACAACCGGTGCATAGCCTGGCATTGGTTTAATCTGGGGCAAAAATGCCGGCTAAAAAAAACGGTGAAAAAAAGAACGACCCGAAGTATCGAATCCGGTGTGTGAGACGCAAAATCAGCCGACCGAATTTCGAGAACCGCCGATTGGCCAACTTTGTCCGAGCTGGGCAGTTATTTGCGGAAAAACTTGTTTTTTTACAAAAAATAGGCAAAAATTTGCGGTTTGCCTGCCTATTCCGGCAGGCTTTTTTGTCTCAATTTTTTTAATCAATTACTTATGGAAAATTATGAAAAAATACCGGCTGCCGACGGCTTAACGCAATCCGGCAACGGGACCGAAACAGCCGGTAAAATGAAAAAATGGAACAAAGTCCGTGGTGAAAATGCCTGGACGATGTTCAAGGTAATGGCCGAGTTTGTGGAAGGCTTCGAAGTGCTCAACCGGGTCGGGCCTTGCATTTCTATTTTTGGCTCCGCCCGTACCAAACCCGGCTCCCTGTATTACGATATGGCTACCAAAATTGCCGCCAGGCTTTCGGAAGAAGGCTATGGTATTATTACCGGAGGCGGCCCGGGTATTATGGAAGCCGGAAACAAAGGCGCTTGGATGCGCAGTGGAACCTCTGTAGGCTTAAACATAGACTTGCCGTTCGAACAAAGCCACAATCCTTTTATAGCGCCGGCGCTCAACCTCAAACACCGATACTTTTTTGTGCGTAAGGTGATGTTTGTAAAGTACGCCCAGGGGTTTGTTGTCATGCCCGGAGGCTTTGGCACGCTAGATGAGTTATTCGAAGTACTCACCCTGGTACAGACCAAAACCATTACTCCCCTGCCCATAGTTCTGGTAGGCACGGAGTTTTGGGGCGGCCTTAAAGACTGGATTGTCGAAGTTATGCTTCAACGCCACCACAACATCAGTTCCGGCGACATGGAACTTTTCCACATTACCGACGAGGTGGAAGATATTGTGCGAATCATTAATGAGTTTTATGCTCGCGATGCTGAACAGCTTTCGCCAAACTTCGACTTGTAGTTCTAAAAATAGTGCGCCGTGCCTGTATACGTTTTAAGCCGCTTGGCTATTCTATAACAACCGGCTTCCACCCAAAGTCGTTGGCTAATAAATTCCAGGTTTGATCCAAGGACCTAGATAAACCTGCCTAAAAGGTAAGGGCTGGAAGATGTGTGATTACCCTTTCATTTTTTAGGCGCACCAAATGAAAAAGCCGCCAGAACACTTGCGTGTCCAGCGGCTAATAAACCCCAAAAAACCAAATGAAAACTATTCTTAAAACAGCTTGATGCTGTTATTGTTGCTCGTTAAATGTCAAAAAAAATTGACATGACTTTGAGATTACTTCGGGTGATCTTTTTCACGCCGTTTTGCAATCACTTGGGCAAATATAAAACAGTCTAAAAGAAACTACCAAGCAAACAATCCATTTGTTTTTTTAAACCGTAAAAACTACCACTGAAGCCGTAAAATGTGCTCCTAAGTCGTAAAAAACACACCACGATCCAATGCAAACCAAATGTAAATTCTTTTTAAAAAACTGCCAACTATTAACCGAAAGAAATTTTCTTGGAGCGCAAAAATGTATCAATACTTAGTAAATTGCTGCATCTCGGCGGCAAATCCAAAACGTTGAATTTGAATGAGATACAACCCTGAAAACAAATGGGATACTGAAATTTCCACCCGTTGTTGTTCTGGCTTGAATACTCCAAAAGAAAGCCGCCGGCCCACCATGTCATAAATTGCCCAAGTAGCGCCCGCAGGTGTTTGAGCATCTGTGGGCCATTCCACGGTCAACAGCTCAGATGTTGGCGATGGAAATATCCGAAAGGTTGCTGTTTGATCTAATTTCACTCCAACCGCCCGGCTATATGCTGCATCCCCCCTGATATTGTTTTGCCGAAGGCGGTAATAGTTTATTCCGGCGGCCGGTTGGCGGTGCAGAAACGAATAATTCCGGGGCTCGCGCGTAGTGCCGGCGCCGGGTATTTGAGTGAGTTCTGAAAAATTGCGTCCGTCAGTACTGTGTTCAACCGCAAAAGAGGCGTTGTCGGTTTCGGTAATAGTTGACCACTCCACGAGCACCTGCCGTCCGGGTTGAAGGCTAGCAGAAAACTCGCTTAGCTCCGCCGGAAGCGAAAAATTAGATCCTACGGTAAAGTCATCAATCCGAAAATTAGGGGCTGCGGCACAACCGAAAGTGCTTTCCGTAATAAAAGAAAAACGAAACCGGAGGTTCGATACATTATCAGCCGAAGCGGGTAGGTCGTAATAATTACTGTTCCATTCGGTCAAGGGAGTCGCCGGGATATTGTCGTCGATCAAATTCCAATTGTTACCATCGCTGCTCCATTCCAGGCTCATCGGGCGGTCCCAAGCGCCAGTTGCCCGTCGGCCGAAACCAACCCGAATGTTGCTGCGTCCGACTGTACTGATTACCCCGGCTACAGTAACACTCACCGTTTGCCCATTTGGAGTGCAATTTTGGAATAAAACATTGTGAAAGCTGGAAGCTTGCGGACTAGTTGGCGACGAGGTATAGCAACAACTTCTGGCTGATACATTATCGATCACGAACGCCCGCGCATCGTTTGCCGACCAACCGCTCGGAAACGCTCCGCTGTTGAACGTAACATTGTAAAAAGCCTGTGAAACAGCCTGTCCATGCAGAAAAAGGACCAACAAAAGGAGAGCGAATACGATGCGCATAAACATCATTTTTCCAGAAATATCCTGCAAAACTAACCCGCGAAGCTGGATTCCCAGGTTAATTTTTTCCGCAGTATTGAAGTCAATAACCTGATTTTACAAAGGTTTTGCTCCAATAGAGCGGCCCGGCGCTGCAACGCAGCAAATACATGCCTTTGGGTAATTGCCCTACCGGCGCCTCCCAAGGGCCACGCTTTCCAGCCCACTGCCCGGTCAATACCCGTTGCCCTGAAATATTCAGAATTTCCCAATCGAACATCGTCTCCGGCAACGCACTTTCTTCAACCTGTACCTGCAAAACATCCTGCACAGGTGAAGGAAACAGCAATAACTGGCCTTGGCCGCTTCCTGTACCAACCCAGTTTATGCTACGCATGGGGCTGTAAGCAACCATCCCATCGTAATCCACCTGACGCAGGCGATAAAAGTTCACGCCTTTCAGCGGCGCAGCATCGACAAATTCGTAGCGCTGTACCAGTTGGGTTGTACCGGCTCCATTTAGCTGTCCGATGGTTTCAAATATCTGCCCTTCCGCACTGCGCTCAATGGCAAAAAATGCGTTGTTTTTCTCACTGGCGGTCATCCAGTTCAAGAGTACATCGCCGAGCCGGGCTTTTGCCGAGAAATACGTCAACTGAACCGGCAGAGGGTTGAAATCAGCATCTTTGGAGCCGAACGTAAACCAACTGAAAGCAGAGGTCGTATCTGATTGAATGGAGCCTTTCGTCGTCGTTCCAGAGGCGATGCCGTCTAAACTTATCCAACTGCTGCCGTTAAAACGCGCTACAGCCAAGCTAGGCAAATGATTGATGCCGCTGGCTGGGCCGCTTTCCCAATTCAGGGTAACCTGTACCGGGCCACTGCCCGAGCTCCGGGCCAGTTGCCAGTGCTCCAGCGTACTCACCCTGACCAAAGGACTGCTCACGTTGGTCGTGTTCGAATACGCCGAATGAAAATATTCTGCTGTAAACGTGTCGGTTGGGGCGCTAGGCGCTGTAATCGCCAATGGCGCATAAGTCGTGGCTTTCCCAATGGGGAAAACAAATGCTGTGTTTCCTATTTTTCGCATCGGGCCGAGCACGTGCGAACTAATGCTGCCGCCCACAACGGTTGCGCCGGCGGCAATGACAACCGGATAGTCGGCCGTGCTGACAACCTTGCCATTGGTTAGCACTAACTGGGCGCCGGAGTTGATGGTCATGGAGGTATTCAATAGCACTCGGTCGGCGGTATTGATCACTACATCGATCGTGTTGTTCAGATGACCAAAATAAGCCACTTGAGGTTGGGCCCCGCAAAACTCCACTATTCCCTTACCGCCCGAAGACGACTCGGTGAGCGTCATCAGCGCATAAAAATTGCTCCCTTTGAAGCTGATTTTTCCGATACCATTGTTGCCGCTGCACAAATTGACAATACCCCCATTTTGGGTGTATTCACCGAGGATGGTCCAGGTACGCATTTGGCCATTCCCACTTACGGTTGCCAGCCGAATCTCGCTGCTTCCGGTGCCATAGATATCCATGCGGTTCATCGTCAGGTCGACGTTAAATTCCGCGGGCTCCGATTGGCCGATGCATTCCCACCAGAAATTCCCCAGAGAAGCCCCATTGATAAATGAAGGGGCCGTGGTGGTCATCCCGCTGATACGCAAGTTGGAATTGAAAGCCCAGTTGGCGTTGGGTACGGCTCCGCCATTTTTGGCTATTTCATAGGTAGCATTGTCGCTTATAAAAAAATTGTCCGTATCCGCTCCATTGGTATTGCCACCTCCGGAATACCGGACGATCCCATTTATCGTAGTAATCCCGCCTGTACAAATCAAACCGGAGTTCCCGCTGCCGCCAAACAGCAAGCTGCCGTTGATGGTGAGATTAGCCATGCTAGCAATCAAACTGGAGGTTCCAGCTCCCGTAAAAACAAGCGCGCCGTTTACGGTTAAATTAGGCGATCCATTGAAAATCAGGCTACAAGCTTTGTTGGAAAACCCAAACTCTCCGGTGAAAGTAGCCGTGCTACCATTTTCAACTTCCGAGTCGCAACCCGTGCAATTAATCGAGAGCCTGCTGTTGTTGTTCGTTCCGGTAAATACGACATCCGAGCCGTTGATGACAAGTAACGACTGGATGGGCACCGTGGCGGAAGGCATAATTATCGCCCCCACAAAACCTGTCACCAGCACTTGATCGCCCACAGCCGGCGCACCTGCCGGGCTCCAGTTTGCCCCGGTCGACCAGCTGCCGCCGTCAGGACCGATCCAGGTTTTGGTGCCGGCGGAAAGATGGGTGGAAAGCAAAAAACTAAAAAGGAAATAAATCGGGTAGCATTTTGTCATGGGATGTGACGATTTGACTTAGAATTAAAATAAAATTGCAACAATAAAGGTACGTTTGTTGGCAGATTTACGCCTTGCGAATTTACAAGTATTTGCCGACCGTTATCCGCATTATGACGCCACAAAAATTAGTCCATCAGGTAATTCTAATCGCTGCCCTCTTACTGGCGCAGCTAATTTTTCAGCCCAGTTTGCTCTGCGGACAAATGGCGCGCAATACCCAACATACCGACTTGGGCTTTGGCCTGCTCGCAACAAATTACTCCGGCGATCTGGCCGAGCCCCACCTCGAATTCGCACAAACCCGAATTGGCGCACAAGTTTTTATTCGACGCCAATTGAATCCGTTTTTTCTCCTGCGCGGCCAAGTTTTTGCCGGCATTTTAGCCGGCGACGACCGGCACGGGTCCACACACGCCGGCCGGAATTTCAAGTTTTCCACCCAGGTGCTCGAGTGCTCCGGCCTCCTGGAACTTGCCCTGGGAACGTACCAGTACGACCCCTTATTCAGCGCTAACAGCTTGTATCTCATGCCTTACTTGTTTGGAGGCGTCGGCGCCGGTTTTATAAAAAGCAAGGTGGAATATTACGGACCGGCCGCTCGAAAGGATGAATTTGTGCGCTCACCAATCCCAGAAGGAGGCAAAGACCACACCAGTCTGTTGCTCACGCCAGTTGGCTTGGGCTTGCGGGTAATCGTCCGGCAACAATTCACACTCGGACTGGAGGCTTGCGCCCGCCCTGCGTATTCTGATTTGCTCGACGGCACCAGCCTAAACGGCAACCCCAGTGAAGGCGATTGGTTTTATACCCTGGGCGTTCAGGCATCTTATTTTCTAAATGGCCCCTGGCAGCACCGGAGAGGCATGTTTTAAAAAAATCCGATCAATCTGCTGGCAACAACTCGGCGCTGGCTGATCCAAAGCCGACCCGCATTCCCGGTTTTTCCGCCCAGCCGCGAAGGGTCACCGTGTCGCCGTCTTGCAAAAACCGGCGCGTAATGCCATCCTGAAGGACGACCTCCCGCTGCCCCCCCCACGACAACTCGAGCATCGAGCCGAAGCTGTCGGGCGTTGAGCCGCTGATCGTACCGGAAGCCATCAGATCGCCTACCCGAACATTACAGCCGTTCACTGTGTGGTGCGCCAGCTGTTGGGCCATCGACCAGTACAAATACCGCATGTTGGAGCGGCAAACCACCGCCTCGCGGCCATTTTTCGGCTGAACAGCCACCTCCAGTTCAACATCGTAATTCTGCGCGCCTTTTTGCTGCAAGTATTCCAGCGGCGCCGGTTGCTGTTTGGGGCCTTTCACCCGGAAGGGTTTGAGCGCTTCCAGGGGCACGATCCAGGGGGAAATAGTGGAGCCGAAATTTTTTCCTAAAAATGGGCCGAGCGGCACGTATTCCCAACGCTGGATATCGCGCGCGCTCCAGTCGTTGAACAAGACCAGACCAAATATGTATTCGTCGGCGCGTTCGACCGGGATAGAGCTGCCCAGCGCGCTGTTTTTCCCGATGACAAAAGCCATTTCCAGTTCAAAATCGAGGCTCCGGGAAGGGCCGAACACCGGCGCATCGGCCTCTTTCGGCAAAATTTGCCCCTTGGGGCGCCGCAGCGGCGTACCGCTCACGGCGATGCTCGACGAGCGGCCGTGGTAGCCCACCGGCAGCCAGCGCCAGTTGGGCAGCAAGGGGTTGTCGGGGCGAAACATCTTGCCCACGTTCGTAGCGTGTTCGATGCTGCTGTAAAAATCGGTGTAGTCGCCGATGCGCACCGGTAAGAGCATCCGCACCGCAAGCCGGTCGACCAGAATTTGAGCGGCGTTTTCCGGCTGGTTGGGCAGGCAAAGCCAATTTTGGACCTTGCGGCGGATACCGTTGGTCACGGGTTTGCCCAGTTCAATAAAATCGTTCAGAACCGGCTGTTCGAATATTTTTTTAAAAAACCGCTTTTTGCCGAAAAGGCCCTGTTCGGCCGCCGAAGCCAGGTCGACGATATGGTTGCCAATGGCGACGCCGGCGCGCGGCTGCCCGTTGGCGGGGTGTTCAAAAATGCCGAACGGAAGGTTGTAAATGGAAAAATCGGAATCGGGTGCAATTTTTAACCAGGTGTTCATGGCGCAAAAATCGCAATTTTTTTTGGCGTACCTTTGGCGGGCTTTAACTATTCAACGTTTTCAATTTTCCATCGAGCGATTATGTCAGAAAAGACCAATACGCAGCCTGCAATCAACATTGAAATTTCCGAGGAAGTAGCCGAAGGAACATATTCCAACCTTGCCATTATTTCCCACTCCAATTCCGAATTTGTCGTCGATTTTATCCGGCTTATGCCGAACGTACCCAAAGCCAAGGTCAAGTCGCGCGTTATCCTCACCCCTCAGCATGCCAAACGCCTGCTGTACGCCCTCAAAGATAATATCAACAAGTATGAAATGCAGTTTGGCGCCATCGAAGAGCCGGAAAACCCCCAGCTGCCGCCCATGAATTTCAACACGCCCCCGGCGCAAGCCTGAGCGGGTTCTTCCACCATCTATTTTTCCAAACCCAACATTTCCTGCGCTTGAGCCGCATGCCGGTTCCGGGCATTGTGGGCTATCGGCAACAACAAATCCGAGGCCTTGTCGCCGTCGCCTTGCGCCAGATAAGCCAGGGCGATGTACCATTGCGCTTCCTCGTGGAGCCGGGCTGCAGAGGCTGGCACTTGCGCCAGGGTTTCGATAGCGGCTTGGGGGGCGCCCTGTTCGAGTTGGCAACTACCCCGGAGCAAGAGCGCCAGCGGGCGGCGTTCGAAGGCAGGGTCGGCAAGCAGGGTATCGAGCGTAGCTGTCGCAGCAGCGCAGTTGCCCGCTTGGTACTGATCCTGGGCTTTTTGAAAAACACTGTCCGTATCTGTCCCACCCAAGGTATTGTTTACATCATACCGGCTGAACTGTTGTTGAAACAGCGCGATGGCCTGGTTTTTCGGAATCGGCTTGGGCCCCGGTGTGGCAGGCGGCTCCGGGAAAAACAACTCGGGACGAAGCGCCACCAGCAACAGCAGCGCTGTAGCCAGCGTCAAGCCGCCAATCAAGCCCCAGCGCGGCCGGCTGCTACCATCGGTGCGCGCGACGCTGAACCAACTGGAGAGCACGTCCTGTATTTGCCAAAGCCATTTTTTCCAAAATAACAGTTGTTGACCCCGGCGATGCAGCGCCGCGCGGTGGTCAAGCAGGCCTTGCAAGGTCAGAGCGCCGCGCGCGGCTTCGTACAAGCGCAGTGCCTGCGCCAGGCCGGGGTCGGAGGCGAGTTGGGCTTCGAAAGCCTGGCGTTCGTCGGGCGGGAGCGCGCCGTCGAGATAAGCTTCAATTTTAGCGTGTTGCGGGTGTTCCATACGATTAAGACGGCGTGTTGCGGCGAAGCCAGGCGCACAAATCGCGGCAGGCTGGCTCTGCCTGTTGACAAAAGGTTAAAAGCGTTTCCCGTAAACTTTCCATGCCTCTGGACACCATTTCGTGCGCCACGCGTTCGGTTTTGTACCCATGCAACTGGGTCAGCTCCTCGTAGTCGTAGCCCTCCAGCTTGTTTACCAGCAAACTCCGCCGTTTTTTCGGCTGTTGGTCCAGCGCAAGCAACACGCAGGCGCTGATGCGCAACCGGCGTTGTTGGTTTTCGCTTGCTGTTTCGGTGTTGATCAAGCGGTTGAGGATGTGATCGGCGTCCAGATTATCCAGCACGTCAAGAAACCAATCGGGCAATTCGACCGTGTTGGCCGGATTGATCAATGGCTCGGTTCCTGTTTTAGTCGTTCGCCGCCGGATCGTGTCAACGCCGCGCCGGTGGGTGAGGGTGTACACCATTTTCCCCAGGTCGTCTATCGCCTCGCCCTGGCGTATTTTCCAGTCGAGTTCGGTCAGGGCATCGGTGTAGGCCATGAGGGCATCGTCGTAACGGAGCCGTTGCTGACGCACGCCGATTTGCCGGATCAGGTAAAAATATTTTTTCTGGATAAAACGGCTGGCCCGCTCGCGGGGCAGGCCGCCTTGCCGGATCATTTGGATCAGTTGATCGTTGGTCATGTAGTACAGAAAGCGAGGAGGGATGCGGAAAGCGTCAAATATACGGCAGCCCGGGCATTAACGCCCGGTCGGGGAAGTTTGTACGCCTTCCGGCGGGACTACGTCTGTGCCGGCCAACATTTTTTTAAAATTTTTTCAAAAAACGTTGAGGTGGAAAAAGCGGCGTCGACTAGACATGGAAACGCAAAAAACAAACACACACACTGTTTCCTAATCCGCAAACCATGCTAAACCAGGGAAAAAACCAAACGACAACCGCGCAGCCCCAGCCGCAACGCCAAAAACCGCTGCTCATCCCGCTGCCCGCCAAAAACTTGCCGCCCTGAACAATCCCCGCCCCAGCCATTTGAAAACGAGGCTCCAAAAACCAAATTGAAAACAGTCCGGCCCCCAAGCTCCAAGTTCCCCGAAAACTAATCCCACGAACAGCCCCGGGAAACAACCCGCCCAGGTTTGCCCCTACTGACCGCCTCCAAAACACCGAAGCCGCAACGGAATTCCTCCACGTTGCGGCTTTTTGTTTTTGCGCGCCATGCTAGTCGACTTTCACCCGCGCGCTTTCATTTTCAGAGCCTGTGCTGCGGCGCCGGGCGCCCTTGAGTTCGGTGTTGCCAAAGCGATAGCTAAACGTCAGACGGGCATTACGCGAATCGTTGCGCTCAAAAAAATTCACCAGTACATCGGCATAGTCGATATGCACCCGGGTTTTTTCGGTGTACAACAGGTCGTTCAGTGAGAGCGACAAGCGGCCGCGTTCGTTCCAAAATGTTTTGGACAAGCCCAGGTCCAGGCCGCCCATGGCGCCGATATCGAAAAACTCTTCCAGGAAATTGGTCATGTACCAACCACTTACTTCAAGCTTGATATCGGCGGGGAGTTTAACATTGATCTGAGCATAAGCCAGCCAGTTCCACTTGGCGCGATTGTAGCGCTCGTCGAGGTATTCGGCGTCGTAGGCGTTGCGAATAAACTGGTTGCCGCCGAAGCCGTCGATGATGTCGCGGAATTTGATCGGAAAATTCAGTTCGAACGCCCAGCGCTCGTACTCGGCCAGGTTTTCGGCCGTGGTGAACGTGCGGGTACCTTCGAGGCGGGGGGCGTTTTCGATGATCACATCGTTGGTTTTACTGTACGAAATCCGGATAAATGGTTGGCTATCGTAGGTCAGCGTCAGTTGGCCATTGTTGGATGTTTCCGGACGGAGCTGGGGGTTGCCCTGGGTATAGGTCAGCGAATCGATAAAATAGGCAAACGGGTTCTGCTCCTGAAACCCCGGGCGGCTTACCCGGCGGCTGTACGAACTTTGCAAGCCGAAATGCTCGCCAAAACGGTACAACGCGCTGGCGCTGGGGAACCACTGAAGGTAATTGCGGTCGAGCACCCGGGCGCCCATCGTGGTGCCGCCGACGACGGTTTGCTCCGCGCGCAAGCCGGCAGAGAAATCAAAGCGCCCGGCTTTCTTGGAGAGGCTGAGGTAGCCGGCATTGATGTTTTCCTCGTATAAAAAATCGTTGGAAAGCGCCGGATCGAGCACCCCGGCGCGTAAAAAATCGAGCTGGTTGTCGATCTCAGCAAAGCTCGATTTCAGGCCGGTTTCCAGCTTGAAGGTAGAGTCGATGGGCAAGGTATAATCGATCTGGCCGACGTACAGGCGGATGGGCTGCTGCACATTTTGTTCGGAGCGCGACTCGGGGCTACCCGGCGGCGCCTGAAAAATATTCAGGTAGCTGATATTGCTGATGTCGAATTGGTTATAGTCGAAATCGGCGTTGATCTGATGCCCTGTTTTTACATCGAACTCGTGTTTGAAATTAAGGTTGCTCAAAAAATTTGACCGTTCGGAAACGGTATTATTCAAGGTGGTAAACTCCCCGAACTGTTGGGTTTGATCCCGGTCGAGCACGCGGGTCACATTTCGGGCCCGGCTGTCGGCCTCCCGGGTAAACCCTCGGAGCAACACGCCGACGGTGGTTTTGGAACTGACAAAAAAATCGGCGCCAAAGCGAAAATTATGCGCCTGCACCGACTCCGGGCTGTAGCCCTTTTGCACATAACTTTCAGCACCGATAAAGCGGTCGACGTTGATAATTCCGAAAGAAGTTCGATTGAAATGGCTGTACGAACCAAACAGGTTCCACTTGTTTTTGCGGTAGTTGAGTTGCAGCGACGGATTGAGCCGGTAATAGTTGCGATCGTCGGTGCCGGCGTCGCGCTGGTCGTAGGTACTGCCGCCGAGGGTAAGCGCGGCGGTGGCGTTGAAGCCGAGGTTGGCGTTGCGCTTGAGCACGATGTTGAGCACGGCGCCGCCGCTGGCGTCAAATTTGGCGCCGGGCTGGGTAATGAGCTCGATGCGGTCGATCTGGTCGCCGGGCATGTCGCGCAGCACGGCATTCATATCGGCATACTGCGACGGTTTACCATCGATCCAGATCGCTACATTGCTGTTGCCGGCCAGGGTAACCCGGTCTTGTACCACCAATACGCCCGGCATTTTTTTGAGCATTTCCAACGCCGTGCCGCCGCTGGCTATCGGGCTATCGGCCACGTTCATCACCAGGCGGTCGGCTTTTTGTTCGAAAAGCGGGCGTTTGGCAACGATTACCGCCTCCCGAAGCATCTGCGCGGAGGCTTGCAAGCGAATGCTGACCGTAGCGTTTTTACTGTTTTCTTCGACGGTGAACGGCTCCGTATACTGCGTTTCGTAGCCCAGCATGTTGGTCATCAGTCGGTAGGCGCCAGGGCCAACCGCTGCGATGGCAAAGGCGCCGGTCGTATCGCTAAGCGCGCCCTTGACCAGTTGGGAATCGGCCGCAGCCACCAGGGCTACGCTGGCAAAGCCGACGGCTTGGCCGTTTTCGTCGGTCACAGTACCTGAAACGGTGATTTGGGCGAACAGGGGAGAAAAGGAAAAGGCAAGCAGGAGGAAAAGCAGGGTAATTTTTTTCATGCGGGAAGAATGTTGTCTGATTTGAACTCAGGTGAAGATTCTCCAAGACACCCTAACTGCCCAAAATTTATGGCCGAAAGGCAGGTATTTTTCGGTTAAAGAGAAGTGTCCGGGCAAGCAAGGACAGCCTTCAGACAAAAAGGTTCGTTTGAAATACCCACAAATTCCGGCTGGATTACGTCAACGCAGTACCGTTACCTTGCCCGATTCAACTTTGAAAAATGGTGTCCCGTATTTTGAATACCCCAAACGCTGCCTTTCCCCTTGGATTCCGGACATTCAGCAGCAGCTTATCTTGCTCGAATTGGCGCGGGCGAAGGAAAGCCGCCGGGCGGTTTTCCAGTAATGTTCTACTTTTGCAGAAGCGCGGCTCAGCGGCCGGTTGTGGTTTCGCCAGGTCCTCGCCGCGCAGTATTCGGCCATGCGTCCACAAATTCCCAATTTTTTTACTTTGTCCAACCTGTTTTGCGGGTGCTGCGCCGTAGTCATGCTGCTCGACGGCCAACCGTTGGCGGCGGCGTGGTTCACCCTCGGCTCTTTTTTGTGCGACTACGCCGATGGTATGGTTGCCCGGGCACTTCGGGTGGCTTCTCCGATGGGGCGCGAGCTGGATTCGTTGGCGGATGTGGTGAGTTTTGGTGTAGTGCCGGCCATGATGTTGTACGGCTTGTTGGCGAGTATTTATTGTCCGGAGTTTCCGAGCTTTTTTAGCTGGCCCAACTATTCGCCCATGGCGCCGGCCACCGGTGCAGGGCTTTGCCTGGCAGCCTTACCGGCCTTCGTGCTGGCTATGTTTTCGGCTTACCGCCTGGCAAAATTTAACCTCGATACCCGTCAGAAACATTATTTCATGGGGCTCAGCACACCGGGCTGCACGGTATTTGTACTTGGCCTAACCCTGGCTGCACACAACAACCAGCTGGGTATCGGCACTTTTTTGCAGGCGCAGCCTTGGGTGCTCTACCTGCTCACCTGCGTGCTGTCGTTTTTACTGGTCAGCGATATTCCCATGTTCGCGCTCAAGTTTCGGTCGTTGCGCTGGCAGGAGAACAAAATGCCCAGCCTGTTTTTGGTGCTGAGTCTGGGCGCTTTGTTTTTGCTTAAAGGCCTGGGGCTCTCGCTGGTCATCCTGTTTTACATCGTCCTTTCCATTTTTTTTAAAAATAAAATCCTGGAGGCCCATCCGCCTTCCTGATCGCACGACAAGCTTAATTTTTATGAAATACGTAGCCGAAATTGATATCATGCCCCACAAAGAACTGCTCGACCCGCAGGGCAAAGCGGTGGTAAACAACCTGGGCCACCTCGACGTGCAAGGTGTCAGCGAAGTGCGCATCGGCCGCCACGTGTCGATGACACTCGAAGCCGGCAGCGAAGCCGAAGCCCGCGAAAAAGTGGACACGGCCTGCCGGAAACTGTTGGCCAACATGATCGTAGAAACCTACACGTACCAACTCCACGCGCAGTAGCCCCGCGGGTATGCTTTACCTCGTCCCTACACCGATCGGCAATCTGGAAGACATCACCCTGCGCGCATTGCGGGTGCTGAAGGAGGTGTCGGTGGTGCTGGCAGAAGACACGCGCACCAGCGGCAAACTGCTCAAGCACTACGGCATCGACACCCCGCTCCGCGCTTTTCACGCCCACAACGAACACGCGGTGGTGGATAAAATTGCCAACGAACTGGCGGCCGGCGCTACCATGGCCCTGGTGTCGGATGCAGGCACGCCGGGCATCAGCGACCCGGGTTTTCTGCTCGTGCGCGCCTGTGTGCAGCGGGGCGTCCGGGTGGAATGCCTGCCCGGGCCGACAGCTTTCGTGCCGGCCTTGGCCGCGAGTGGCTTGCCCTCCGATGCCTTTCATTTCGAAGGATTTTTGCCGCACAAAAAAGGTCGCCAAACCCGCCTGAAGTATCTGGCAAGCCTTCCGCATACCTTTATTTTGTACGAATCGCCCTACCGCCTGGTCAAATGCCTCGATGAGCTGGCGACCGTTTGTGGCCCCGAACGCCCGGCTTGTGTAGCCCGCGAGCTGACCAAAATGTTTGAAGAAATCAAAACGGCGCCGCTGACAGCCCTGCGGGAACATTTCGGCGCCAAGGAGGTGAAAGGCGAAATTGTAGTAGTCGTGGGTGGTCTGCCGGAAAAACCTAAGCGCTCAGCCGATTGATCAGCTCCTCAACGGTATAGCTGGTTTGCGCGCCGCTTTGCTGGTCTTTTACAGCGATGGCGCCGGTTCGCATTTCCGTTTCCCCGACGATGGCCACCAGCGGAATATTGCATTTGGCGGCATACTCGAATTGTTTTTTCAGCTTGCCCGGCTCCGGGTATAAGTCGGCTGCAATGCCGGCCGCTCGGATGCGGCTGACACATTCGAAGGCGTACTCGTGCGTGGCTTCGTCGAAGGCGACAAACAGGATGCGCACCGTTTCGCTGAGGTTTTCCGGAAAACGTTCGAGCGATTCGAGCACGTCGTAAATCCGGTCGGCGCCGAAGGAAATGCCCACGCCGGAAAGCCCCGGTATGCCGAACACGCCCGTGAGGTCGGCATAGCGCCCGCCGCCGCCAATGCTGCCCATTTTCACGCCTTTAGCCGCCACTTCGAGGATGCAGCCGGTGTAATATGAGAGCCCGCGGGCCAGAGTGATATCGAAAGCCAATTCGTTTTGTAAGGGCGTTTTTTCCAGGTAGCGAAATACGCGGTCGAGTTCGTCGAGGCCGGCTTGTCCGGTCGGGCTGTTTTGAAAAATCGGGCGCAGCTCGGCAGGTTTTTTTACCGCTAAAATTTGTTCGATCACAGCGATGGCTTTGTCGCCGATACCCCGCTCCAAGAGTTCGGCCCGCACCCCGTCGATGCCAATTTTGTCGAGTTTGTCGATAGCCACTGTCATGTCGGGAAACTGGCCGGCAATGCCCGCCGCTTCGGCCATGCCATAGAGCACCTTGCGGTTGTTGAGTTTGACGACAACGGGAATTTGCAGGCGGGCAAACGCTTCGTCGTAAATCTGGATTAGCTCTGCTTCATACATCAGGCTGTCGGAGCCGATCACATCGGCGTCGCACTGGAAAAATTCGCGGTAGCGACCCTTTTGCGGCCGGTCGGCCCGCCAAACCGGCTGAATTTGATACCGTTTGAACGGAAAAGTGAGGGCATGGCGGTTCATAACCACAAAGCGGGCGAAGGGCACGGTGAGGTCGTACCGCAGGCCGCGTTTGGAAATCTGCGAGATGAGTGCAGCCGATTGCCGGCCGGCGAGCAAATCAGCATCAGCATTTTTCAGGTAATCGCCGTTGTTCAGAATTTTGAACAGGAGCTGGTCGCCTTCATCGCCGTACTTACCGGTGAGGGTGCTGAGATTTTCCATGGCCGGCGTTTCGAGCGGTTGGAACCCGAACTTGACAAACACCGATCGTATCGTATCGAAAATATAGGCGCGTTTACGGGCCTGTTCCGGCCCGAAGTCGCGGGTGCCTTCCGGCAAACTTGGTTTTTGCATGACAATAAAATAATTGGTAAACAGGCGGGTGCTCTTTACCCTGCCGCCAGGCTGCCGAACAGCAAACCTTTTTGCGCCAGCGTGCCGGCGATCACCACCAGGGCGATGCCGACATAAATTGCCAGCGCGCGGTGTTTGTCTGTTGCCGCTTCAGCTTTTTTCGACTTGGAATACCCTACCTGAATCAGGGCTACGGCAATGATCATGGCCAGGATATGCTCCACGGCGAAGTAGCGCTGCATAGGGTCTTTCATGGCGGCTCCAAAATTGGCGAAGGCGGTTTGCGTCCAGGTACTGGTGAACGCATACATAATCAGGCCGATGAAGAGCTGCGTGTGCGACAAAATCAGCAGCACCAGGGCTGCGGTTTTATCGAGCGGTTCGAAAGGTTTGCGTTGCAGCCAACCACTGATGGTGCGGAACAACACGAAAACCAGAGCGGCCAGAAGGAGATAGCGATTGTACGAATGCAGGGTGTTGAGTATCGAATGCATAGCGGGTCTTGCTTTTTTTTACCGGACAAAGGTAGAATTTACCACCGGTTTACCGCCTTCAACAATGCCTTGATGCGGGCAGTTCAAATTTTTTTCTTAACAAATGCGTGACCACTTACCGGAGAGGGCGTATAAAGTTTGTCTCTGAAACCGATTTACTACTTTCAAGAGATAACACAATAGGAAGATTGTTTTCATTTGGTTTTTTGGGTTTACCGCCTGCCGTAAGGTCGGCGGTAATTTTTTTTCCCTCACTCCCGCGCTTTTGAGTCGATCCAGATACTGACCGGCCCATCGTTGATCAGCGCGACTTTCATGTCGGCCCCGAATTCGCCCGTGCCGACCGGGCAAGCGGACGTTTCTCCCAAAAATTTTACAAACAACTCGTACAAAGGGATTGCCTGCTCCGGCCGGGCGGCCCGAATAAAAGATGGCCGGTTGCCTTTTTTTGTGCTGGCATGCAGGGTAAATTGGCTGATCACGAGAAAGGATCCTCCGATTTCCTGAATTGAGCGGTTCATCAATCCTGCCTCATCGGAGAAGATGCGCAGGGCAGCAATTTTTTTACACAACCACTCGGCATCTTCAGCCTGATCGTCGTGCTCGATGCCGACCAAGAGGAGCAGTCCGGCTTGAATCCGGGATTTTACCTGACCATCAATCGTAACGGACGCTTCGGAAACGCGTTGGAGCAATACTCGCATAGGAACCGGGGAAAAAAGAAAGAGGGTGAACAATGCGCGGCAAGATAAAGTCTTGCCAACATACGGTTCACCCTTAGGTTCCTTTTCACTTTGTTTAGGCTGTGCAGGGAGGATTCGAACCTCCACGGGGCGGTTAGCGGCGCTTTCGACGCCGTTTATCCCGAACTCCCCACCCCCGAGACAGGAGGGCATGGCTGCCTGATTTCATCACCGCACAGTGTAGTTGGATGGGACGCGAAAGTTGAATTTTTAACCCGACACTTTCTGATCCCGGAATTTACAAAGAACTAATTCACATCGGCCTTCTGTTGAAGCAAAGGTAAGTCTACAGGCTTTTTCTTTGCAAATTTTTTATTCTTTAAAAATAAAATTTACAGCATCGGCAATTTTTTTATTTGTTTGTTAAAAACTCAAAAATAGCGCCAGGGAAATTTGGGCTGTTTTTTTCAAAAATGGCAAAGGCTGGTTGAGAAACTTTCATGGCCCGGGGGGGGGGTGCCATGAATCAAACACAGGGTACAATAATACCTGCAGCCACTGAACAAATTCCGACCTTTAGCTTTTCAGGATTGTACCTATTAGATAGACCAGTTTCATGGAAGTTTTCATCGAACGTTTACGTCGACGGCTGACAGAGCCGCTTCCCGGCCGGGAGGCGCAATATCGCATGGCCAGTTTGCGGCGCTTGCAGGAGTTGTCGCCGCATCCGGAACCGCCGGCCAGCGCTAAAATTGCCTGTGTGCTGAATTTGTTGTTTTTGAAAAACGGCGCCTGGCACACCGTTTTGATCGAACGCACGGCCAACCCCCGCGATCGGCACAGCGGCCAAATCAGCTTCCCTGGCGGCCGGTGGGAACCTACGGATGGCGCTCTGGAAAATGTAGCCCTCCGGGAGGCGGAGGAGGAGATTGGGGTACCGGCCAAACAAGTGCTGATTTTGGGGCAGTTGACTGATTTGTATATTCCGGTCAGCAACTTTTTGGTGCACCCTTTCGTCGGCATGTTGCATACCCAGCCGGCCTTCCGGCCGCAGCCCGGTGAAGTGGCGTCGATTATCACGCCTCCTTTGGACTTGTTTAAAAAAGCCGAGAACAGGAAAGAAACCGAGGTCCGGCTTGCTCATGGCGTCACCATTCCGAATGTTCCGTATTTCGAGGTGGAGGGCCGCATCGTTTGGGGCGCTACTGCCATGATCATGAATGAATTTCTGGAAATTTTATCCGGAAATTAGCGGCAACGGCCCTCCGGCACGTTTCCTGTTGTTTTAACGTTTCCTTCGTATGCTACGTTTTTTACTACCCCTGTACGCCGCGCTGCTGCTAGCTACTGCCCTGTCTGCGCAAACGCCCGATGAGCCGCTCCGGGGCTTGCTTTGGGAAATTTCCGGAAACAACATTTCGAAAAAAGGTTACCTGTACGGCACTATGCACGTACCCGAGAAGCTGGCTTTCAACCTCAGCGATTCTTTTTTCATCGCCCTGCGCCAGGTTGATATCGTTGCCTTGGAAACCGATCACGACCGTTGGCAGGAATTCACCGAGCTGCTCGACGGACGCGAAAGCGAACTGTTCAACCCCGGCTATGGAAACAGCTACCCGGGCAGCGGCCGCTCCTTGCCGCAGCCCAATTTGTACAACGCGCAGTTTCAGCTTTCCGCCCCCGACAATCCACTGCTCGGCGCTATGCTATCGGCCAAACCCCGGCTCACCAACGAGTTTTTGTACCGCTCCAACCAATACCGCCAGGATTACGAGGAAGATACTTACCTCGACCTCTTTATTTTTCAGGCCGGCCGCAAACTGGGTAAATCCGTCATCGGACTGGAAACACTAGAAGACAGCTACGAGGCCTTAGTGCGCGCCCAATTGCCCGATGAGGAGGAGGAGGAATCGTCTCACCGCGACCACTATACCGGCTCGCTTGGCCGTCAAACCCTGGAAGACGCCTACCGCGACCAAAATCTGTCGCTCATGGATTCACTCAACCGACTGGCTAGTCCCGGCAAAAACTTTCAGCGTTGGATGCTCGATGAGCGCAACCTGGTGATGGTCGATGGGATCGACTCTATTTTGCAAAGCGGCCATGCAGTGTTTGCCGCCGTAGGAGCAGCCCACTTGCCGGGCGCATCCGGCCTCATCCGCCAATTGCGCGAGCGCGGGTACCGCCTGCGCCCGGTCGGGTTCAGCGCTGACAGCAGCAAACTGGAAAAAGACCGGATCGATGCCCTGCGCTACCCGCTCCAGTTCAGCCGGCAATGGGCCGCCGATTCCAGCTGGTCGGTGGAGGCGCCCGGCAGGTTTTTCCAAACCGTCGACGGCATGGGCCTGGAGCAACAACTGTGCGCCGATATGAGCAACGGCGCTTATTACGCTGTGTATCGCCTGCAAAGTTTTGGCTTGTGGCAAGGCCAATCGCCCGAATACATCGCCGAGCGAATCGACAGCCTGATCTATGAAAAAGTGCCCGGGAAAATCCAGGAACGCCGGCGTTTCAGCAGCCCCTACCCCGGACATGAAATTCTGACGCGTACCCGCCGGGGCGATGCCATCCGGTACAAAGTGGTAGTGACACCGATGGAAGTGTATGTTTTTGCCACCGGTGGAAACGGTGACTATGCCGCCGGTGAAGAAGGCGCGCGATTTATAAACAGCATCGCATTTGGGCTTAAAACTTCCGGAACAGAGGCGGGTTCTTTTACCCGGCTAAGCCCTCCCGAAGGCGGGTTTTCCCTCACCTTTCCAGGCACGACGGTGCTCAACACCACGAACAACCCTAAAGCCGACCGGTATCTGGCGGCCAGCGTCGATCCGGTAGACAGCGCGTTTTACCTGTTTTACCGCGCCAGTTTTCACGACTGGAATTACATCGAGGAAGATAGTTTCGAGCTGAACATCATTTCAGAAAAAATTGCGGAACAATTTACCGAGGCTGCCCCCGAATGCCAGTTGGTCGCCGAGACGCCGTATCCGACGCAAGACGCCCAATTTCAAGCCGAACGCGACAGCGCCTGGTACTACCTGCGCCTGGTCATCGACGGCCCCAATTACTACTTGCTGGGCTGCCGGAAAAAACAAGCCGGGGCGCCCAGGTCATTTTTCGAGTCTTTCGAATTGCAAGAGCGGCAATACCCCAAGGGCTGGGAAACGCTCCGCGACACCAGCATGTTTTTTACGGCGGAGATCCCGCAAGCCGCGCTAAAGCCCGACCGGCCGTTTTTTACCCGGCTGCAGCGGGTGATTCAGGAAGCGATGCAAAAAAACCGTCGCGGGGGCGGTTTCAACAGCAATGGAAGTGGGAATCAGGTTAGGATACTCCAGCTGCCCTTGCAGGGTGAAGCGGTATCGATTGGCAGTTTCACCTTGCAAAACCCAGGCGGCGGCCCCGCTTCCAGCCTGGATTCCTTTCAGTCGTTTATGACGAAAATGCTGACGGCCGACCAAAAAATGCTGCTTCGGGACGTCCGCTGGGACAACCCTTCAGACAGCCTGCTCTCAGGTCATTTTTTGATCGCCGATTCCAACAGCACCCGGGGGATCCGGGCCCGAATAACGCTAACGCCCGGGCGCTTGTACACGCTGTTTACCACGATTCAACTCGACCAACCAGCCAGCCCTTTCATCGAACGCCTCTTCAGCCGTTTTACGCCAACCGATACAACCAGCGGCGTACTCCCCTTTGGCCGGCGCAACCTGTCGTTTTTAAAAGACATCTATTCGCCCGATAGCCTGCTGCGCGAAAAAGCCCTCCAACAGCTGGGAAATGATTGGCTTCGTAACGCAAAACCAGAAGATTTTCCCGCTTACCGACAGGCCTTAGAGCAGCCCGGATTTAGTGCACTCCAGTTTGCGCACCGGCAGGCGCTGTTGCATGCGCTGGGCAATTTCCAATCAGGTGAAGCGCTCGATCTGGCACTAAAGATTTTGGCCCGTTATCCCGACTCGTTGCGCTACCGGCAGGTGCTGTTGGTCGCTTTGGCAAATATGCAGACGGAAGCAGCCCAAAAAGCGCTTTTCCGAGAGTTGGCCAACGACGAGGCCTTTGTGTCGGACGACACCGTATCCGGAATTTTTGACGCCCTGAGCGACAGCCTTCAATTGACGGCGCGGCAGATTGGCGCGCTGATCGACCTGAGCGGCCAGGAAGTTTACCGGGAAGAAGTTGCCGAACTCGCCGGTGCATTGCAGGCCAATGGTTGGATTACACCTAAAAACTGTAAGAAACTGAAACCTCAACTGATTCGCGAAGCGTATCAATATTTGGGTCAGAAACAATTGGCCGCAGAAATGGAGCAAGATGGCCCCAACGAGGAGCGCTACCGCATGCCCGATTACTCGGCCCGCTTCGCTTCAGGCTCAGACCATGCACTGGAACGCAACTTACGGCTCCTGGCTCCTTTTTTAAAAAACGATGCCCGCGTGCGCACACTCTTCGGCCGCGCAGCGCAATCGCCGGACAAAACCGTACAAATACTGGCCCTGAGCTTGTTGCTCCAGGAAGGCCGGCCCGTACAAAAAAACAGGCTTCAGGCATTTGCTACCGACGACCACACCAGGTATACACTTTACCGACGGTTGGCTGATGTGCAGCAACTTGGTCCGTTTTCCGATTGGTTTTCCGATACGCTTGCGTTGGTGCAATCTATTTTATACGCCGAATCCGGCTGGAACAACAACGGTATCGATTCGCTGCGTTTTCTAAGCCAACATGCTGCCTTTCAGTACAAAAGCCCTTCAAGACTGTACTTTTTTGAGGTAAAACAGAAAAAAGACCCATCCTGGCAACTGGCCTACGTGAATATCCCGCTCCATACCGGATTGTTTGCCTATGCCCCCCATTCCGACCGGGAAAACGACTGGGGAAATCGGTACGCCCCGGGCTCCCAGCAGCAGCCAGAGGTCAAACTATTGGGCGTCCTTTCGGAAAAAGAAAAAGAAACGTACATCCGGAAAAAAGTCGGCGAGGCCCGTTTTGCCAACCGGGAGCGCTACCGGAAATGGGGCGGGCGAGAGGAGTTTTATTTTGAAGAATGACTGGGCAGGAATGCCGGCGCCGTAAATTTCAATGTGCAAAGCTAGCCTGCGCAAATTCGCCAAATTACCTATTTTTGCACCGCTAAAATTGCCTTATCTGCCGAAGGATGTTTTGTTGGCAAGGTTTTTTCTGCCGATTTGGAAATTTTAACCACTCTAGATTTTTGCTAACTTCCAGCCCAAGAATCTACCGTTCTTTTTTAAAATCATACACTCAAAACTAAATATCGCTCATGTCAACAGCAACAAGCACCCGCCCCAAGTATAAAGTCAAAGACATTGCCCTGGCCGACTGGGGCCGCAAGGAAATTCAGCTGGCAGAAGCCGAAATGCCCGGTTTGATGGCGCTGCGCGAAGAATTTGGCGCCAGCAAGCCCCTGAAAGGCGCCCGCATCGCCGGCTGCCTGCACATGACCATTCAGACGGCCGTGCTCATCGAAACCCTGGCGGAATTAGGCGCCGAAGTGTCCTGGTCGTCGTGTAATA
>CAZVZH010000009.1:0-47554 GCA_964630705.1 uncultured Saprospiraceae bacterium
TGCGCTCGTAGTAGCGGTTGGGGTCGGCGGGGTCGTTGTAGCGGTAGTCGAGTTCGAGGCGGGTGTACTCGCTATTGGCGTACTCGTTGATGGCGTGCAGCTCCGAACTGAGCCGGTCAGCGCCGATGACGTACACATAGTCGGGGTTGCCGGCATGCCGGTCGTCGACACGGCCAATCATGTCTATATTGATGTCTACCACTGTTTTATCCAGCGGAAAAAGCGGAAAGTCCACATAGAATCGCGAGCCAAGCAGCCCTTTTTCCTCTCCGCTCACCAGCATGCATACCACACTGCGCTTGGGGCCTACGCCGTCTTTTTTTGCGGCGGCAAAAGCCCGGGCGATTTCGATGACCCCGGCGGTGCCGGAAGCGTTGTCGTCGGCGCCGTTGTACACCAGTTCGTCTACCCGGCCCAGATGGTCGTAGTGCGCCGTGATAAACACGTACTGGTTTTTCAAATAGTCGTCGGTGCCTTCGATAAAACCGATCACATTGGATCCGTCGAGCGTGCGGCCGTCTTTCACCAACTGAATGTCCAATTGGATTTTCAGTTTCTGCGGCTTGAAGCTTTTACCCGCCCGGATTTCAGCGAGCGCCTCCTCGACTTTGGCCGCTTTTTTGCCGAAGATCGCATTGGCGACCTCCTGGGAAATAAAAATATTGCTCGCCATAGCGCCGCCCGGCGCATTCAAGTCGGGGGCATACGGCCGCCAGCCGCGGGAGCCGAGTTCGCGGCGGTTAGCGCGCACACTCTCGGCGATGTTGGGGTCGATAATGAGCACAGCGACGGCCCCTTTTTCAGTGGCGATCCGAACCTTGCGTTTCCAATCGAGCGACCAGCTGGAACGGTACTCTTTACCGGTGACGATAGAATGGCCTTGCTCAGTCAGCGGCTCGCCGTCGTAAAAAAGGACGACTTTCCCCTGCACATCCGTGTTGCCATAGTCGCTGTATTTGCCGTCTTCGATGCCGTAGCCGACAAACACCACATCCTTGATGGAAAGCGCCGGATTGTCTGCGTTGGTGTTGGGATAAACGTAATAATCTGACCGGTTTTTAAACTCCCGGTCGTCCACTTTCAGGCTAATCGTTTTCCAGGATTCGCGTTGCAGATGGATATACTGAAAATAAGTATTCCGGTCGCCCTTCGGCGGGAGCCCTAGGGCGGCAAACTGTGCGGCGATAAAATCAGCCGCAATGCGCTGCCCCTCCTCCCCGGTTTCGCGGCCGGCCATAGCGTCGGAAGCCAGGGTGTCAATCAGCCATTTCATATCGGCGGCAGTGATGGTTTCGCCGTAAGGTTTTGCATTGGGCAAGGTGTAATAACGGGTGTTTGGAGTTGCGCCGGTCGGGTCGATGGGCGCTTGTTGGGCGTTCAGTGCTGCTGTCAGAAACAACAACAGGCTCAACACATGAATTTTCATATGCATAGTTTGTTTTAAAAAAATCGAACGGACAATCAGGTTAAGCACAGGCGATTTTGTTTACCCGGGTTGTATGCCGGCCGCCTTCGAAGGAGGTGCTCAGGAAAATACGAACCATCGCCTGCGCCAAAATTTCGGGCACAAACCGGGCTGGCAGGGCGATAATATTGGCGTTGTTGTGCTGGCGGGCCAGGGCGGCAATTTCCTCCGACCAGCAAATGGCGCAGCGGATGCCCTGGTGTTTGTTGGCCGTCATCGCCACGCCGTTGCCGCTGCCGCAAATCAAAATACCGAACTCAGCGCGTTGGGCTTCCACCGCTTCAGCCACAGCATGAGCGAAGTCGGGGTAGTCTACCGAATCGGGCGAATGGGTGCCAAAATCCTGCACCATATGCCCCTGTTTTTGTAACATCGTGACCAGCCCGTCTTTATACGGAAACCCGGCATGGTCGCAACCGATCGCAATTTTCATAAACACTTATTTTACCTGTATTGGGGAAGCAGGGCCAAAGATAGGGCTTTCACCCAAAGCCTTCTTTGCTCATTTTGTCTATTCGCCTTAAGGGGTGTTTGGTGGAGTAAACGTACTTTTGGCGCTAATGTTCGCCTTTTGTTTTTGCCCAACTAAGGTCGTTTTCTTCTCTACTCAACGCTAAAATTTATGCAAATGTCTTCGCGCTGGTTTCTGTGGCTCTTCCTTCCCGCATTGGCTTTTCACAGCCCAACATTCGGACAATCCACCACCACAATCGTTCAAAAAACAGCCCCCGAACTGCGCACGGCGCTTTCGCTCGACGGCCATGCCGATATCCTGGTCATTTTTTCCGAAAAAGCAGACCTTCAGGCAGCCCGCCGCATCTCCGGAAAAGCCGACAAAGCCCGCTTTGTTTTTCTGCAACTTCAGACGGTTGCGGAGAAAAGCCAGGCCCGCGCCCGTCAGCTGCTTCGGGCACGGAACGCATTTTTTAACAGCTTCTACATCGTCAACGCTCTGGCCGTCAGCCAAGCCGATGCTGCAACCGTGGAAGCCCTGGCCCAACTGCCCGAAGTAGCCTGGATGGCGCCTGACCCCACCGTCGCACTGCAACTTCCAGCGCCGGATGTCAGCTCGGTGGCCGTTGAACGTGGCGCCACTGAATGGGGTATCGAAAACATCAACGCGCCAGCCGTGTGGGCCTTGGGCTACCGAGGCCAGGGCATCACGGTAGGCGGCGCCGACACCGGCTACGAGTGGGAACACCCGGCGCTGAAAACCCACTACCGGGGCTACAACAGCCAGGACGGCAGCGCCAACCATACGTACAACTGGCACGACGGTATCCACGAGATCAGCCCGCTCAGCGGCGACAGCATCCCCGACCCGGCTAACAACCCCTGCGGCGTCAGTTCGAAGACGCCTTGCGACGACCACAACCACGGCACCCATACCATGGGCACCATGGTTGGCGACGACGGCGCCGGCAACCAGATCGGCGTAGCGCCGGAAGCCAGCTGGGTAGCTTGCCGGAACATGGAGCGCGGCAACGGCAAACCCTCCAGTTATATCGAATGCTTCGAATGGTTTCTGGCGCCCACCGACCTCAACGGCGAAAACCCGAATGTGGAAAAAGCGCCGCACGTGATCAACAACTCCTGGTACTGCTCCTATCAGGAAGGCTGCACTGACTTGAGCGTGAACGAATTGATGCGCCAGGCGGTCATCAACCTGCGCGCCTCGGGCGTGTTCGTAGTGGTCAGTGTCGGCAACGACGGCAGCCAGGGTTGCAACTCCGCCAACAACCCGCCCGCTTATTTTGAAGAAAGCTTCAGCGTCGGCGCCATCTCCAGCAACGACACCATCACCAACTTCAGCAGCCGCGGCGCCGTTATCATCGACGGTAGCAACCGCCTGAAACCCAACGTGGTAGCACCCGGCGCCGGCGTCCGCTCCAGCATCCGCAACGGCGGATACGCCCACTTTTGGGGCACCAGCATGGCCGGCCCCCACGTGGCCGGCATGGTGGCGCTCATCCTCTCGGCCCGGCCCGACCTGGCCGGAGAAGTCGAACTGCTCGAAGACATCATCGAACAAACTGCCGTACCGAGTTTTGACACGGTCAACTGCGGCGGCGTCAGCGGCCAGACGCACCCGAACAACACCTACGGCTTCGGCCGGGTGGATGCGCTGGCCGCCGTGCTAAAAGCGCAAACTGTCAGTCCGGTACAAAACCCAGCCTCCAACCCAGCCAACGTGACGCTGGCGCCCAACCCCGTGCGCGACGCAGCCAATTTTATTCTGACGAATTTCAGCGGCCCGGCGCGGCTCGAACTATTCGATGCCACCGGCCGGCTTGTCATTCAGCAAAACCGTTCTGAAACAGGGGCTAGCTTGCGCTGGCAGGTGGCGATGCGGGATTTCCCGGCAGGAACCTATTTTTGGAAAATCTCAGGCGACGCGCAGGTGTTTTCCGGAAAATTTGTGAAACAGTGATAGGGTTGATAGGGTTGATGAGGTTGATAGGGTTGATGAGGTTGATAAAATTGAGCCTTCAACTATCAACTCTGTAAACTGGAATCAACCCCATCAACTTTTAACAACCAAGCCGACATGCACAAAATCGATATGCACACCCACATCCTGCCCGAACGTCTGCCCAATTTCGCAGACAAGTTCGGGTACGGCGATTTCATCCACCTCGACCACCACAAGCAGGGCTTCGCCCGGATGATGCGCGGGCAGTTTTTTTTCAGGGAAATTGCCAGCAACTGCTGGGACCCCCAGGTGCGCATCGGCGAGTACCTCCACTACCGCACCCCGGTGCAGGTAGTGTGCACCATTCCGGTCATGTTTTCCTACTGGGCCAAACCGGCTGACTGTCTCGACTTGTCGCGCTACCTGAACGACCACTTGGCCGGCATCGTCGAGGATTTTCCCGAGCACTACATCGCGCTCGGCACCGTCCCGATGCAGGACACCGACTTGGCCATTCAGGAACTGCAACGGCTCAAAGAGCTGGGTTTTCCCGGCATACAGATCGGCTCCAACGTCAACCAGCGCAACCTGGGCGAAGCCGAATTTTTTCCGATTTTCAAAGCCTGCCAGGAACTCAACCTGGCTGTTTTCGTGCACCCCTGGGAAATGATGGGCCAGGAGCACATGAACAAATACTGGTTGCCCTGGCTGGTGGGCATGCCTGCCGAAACCAGCCGCGCGATCTGCTCGCTGATCTTCGGCGGCACGCTCGAACGATTACCCCAACTGCGCGTGTGTTTCGCCCATGCCGGCGGCTCGTTTTTGCCCACCATCGGACGCGTCCAACACGGCTTCGAGTGTCGCCCCGACCTGGTGGCGATCGACAACCCGCATCCGCCCAGGCATTACCTGGGAAAATTCTGGGTGGATTCGGCCACGCACGACCCGCAACTGCTGCGCTACATCCTCGACGTAGCCGGGGAAGACAAGGTGTGCCTGGGCACCGACTACCCCTTCCCGCTCGGCGACCTGGAAATTGGCGCCTTCATCGAACAGATGAAACTGCCGGAGCCAACCCTGGAAAAAATTTTTTATAAAAACACCCTCGAGTGGCTCTACGGCTCCCGCGCCTGAGCGGCCTATCAGACCCGTTATGGAAAAAACAACCCAATGGGGCATTCTCGGCCTGGGAAAAATTGCCCACAAGTTTACGCAGGACCTGCTGCTTGTACCCGGCAACCAGCTCGCCGCTGTTGGTTCCCGCGATGCGGAAACAGCGGCCGCCTTTGCCCGGCAGTACGGCGCCCGGCAGGCCTACGGGAATTACGAGGCACTGCTGGCCGACCCCGCCGTGGAGATCATCTATGTGGCTACGCCGCACGACTCGCATGCCCAATGGAGTATCGCCGCCCTTGAGGCCGGCAAACACGTGTTGTGTGAAAAACCGCTGGCCGTAAACCGGAAGCAAGTCGACGCCATGCTCGAGGCCGCCCGCCGCAACAATCGATTTTTGATGGAAGGCCTTTGGTCCAGGTTCAACCCCAGCATTCAACAAAGTCTGAAACTCATCGAGCAAGAAACCATTGGCCCGGTCAACTACTTCAATATCGATTTCAATTTTTACAGCGACGCACCGGTCGAAAGCCGGGTGTTCAACCCCGAACTGGCCGGCGGCGCCCTGCTCGACATCGGCATTTACCCGGTTTTTCTGGCTTACCTGCTTTGGGGCAAACCAGAACAAATTTTGGCCAGCGCCCGCTTTCACGACTCCGGCGCCGACGCGCAAACGAGCATTATTTTCCGCTATCCGCAGGGCTTCGCCAACCTGATGTGCGGTTTTTTGTCGAAGTCCGACATGGTGGCAAAAATCTACGGAACCCGGGGCAGCATTTTTATCGATACCCGCTGGCATGAGGCCAAGGGCTTTACCCTGCACGTCGGCGACAAATCGCAACATTTCAGCTTGCCGACGCCCGGCAACGGCTTCACGTTCGAAATCGAAGAATGCCAGCAATGCCTCGCTGAAGGCCGGCTGGAAAGCGAACTCTGGAGCCACCGGAATAGCCTCGACCTGATCGATTTGCTCGATGAAATTCGGGGGCAGATCGGGCTGAAATATCCGTTTGAGTGAGGTTGATAGAGGTTGATGCGGTTTATAGAGTTGATAGAAGTATTTTTATAAACCCTATAAACTTCTATCAACTCTATAAACCGCATCAACCAAAACGACTCAAGGTTCCAACACCAGCATTTTTCCCGTACAGCGCGCGCCGCCAGCCGTTTCGAGCGTGTAGTAGTACAACCCCGACCAGCCGGCCGTGACCTCGTTGTTTAAGATTAGCCGATGCCGGCCTTCCGGATAATAGCCGGAATGGACAAAACACTGCCGCCCGAGCCCATCCAGCACGCGCAGCGTAAGTGCGGAAGCTTCGGGCAAATAAAACCCGATGCGCGTGTTTCCGGAAAATGGATTCGGCTCATTTTGAAAGAGTTCGAAAGCCTGCCCGGCGGACTTTTTTCCATCAAAACGCAACTCCAGCGGGCGAATAACATAGCTGCCATCGCTGCTTTCGAAATACACTTCAGCGCGGAGTGCCTGCCGCGTCAACCGCAAGTGTTCGCTCAACCGGCCAGGTGTTTTCGCCTGAAATTTCAACTCGAATCCGGCCGTTCCGCCTTCCGGCCAGCTCGCCGTGATCCAGTTTCGATCGGGAAAAACGGCGAAATGTTCGGCGCGCAGGCCTTCCCCTGGAACCAGGTCGAGCAATTCCAGGCCCGGATACTCCAGTCCCAGCTGAAAGCCGGCTACCGGGCGTTCAAAGGCCACCGGCACAGAAAATACCTCCCCGGGCATGAGCTGGATTTCAGAAAAATTCAACGCCCAAGCCGCGGCCTGCCGCGTTTCGCCCCCCGCTGGCGCAGCGCTGACGACCGCGTTTCCATTGACGTCGCCCACTTTTAGCCCGGTGAAGTTGTGCGCCGGATCGGCAGGATACGGCGGGTTGGCCAACACCGACTCGGGGAACACCGTGGCGAAGGGATTGCCGGGGTCGGGAAAAACAAAACTGCCGTCGACAAACCGCCAGGAGGGACTGGCCGGCAATTCGGTGTAAATACCCAAAATCAATTTGCGCAGCTCGATAATGTCGAAAGTCGACACCGAGCGGGAGTTGTTGGCGTCGGCCGCAATGATTTTTATGGGCGAAGTCAGCGGCGTCAGTCCCAGCACGTGTTTGTTGATCAGCACCAAATCGAGGGTCGATACCCCATTGAGCGGGTCGTCGTCGCGGGCCGGAATCAGCTGGTAGCTGCTTTGGTTGCCGAGGTCGAAACTGTACTGGCCTTGCGCGTCCGTTTGGGTGTACAACACATATGGGCTGGTACCCACCGGGTTGACCTTGGCTTGCACGCTGACATCGGCGATACCCATGCCCGCTTCACTGCGAATTTGCCCGGACACGGCCAGTTCGACCTGAGAGCAAGCGCCTGGGCCGCCCGAAAGGGAAAAAACTGTTTCGCAGGTAGTTTCATTCCCACATTTATCGCTCACAATCCAGCGGATGCGGTGGGTCCCGTGCGGCAGTTGCGGCTGGGCATACTCCAGCGGTTTTTGCTGGGTATTCCAGCGCACACAGGCTGTTTTGGCGTTCCCTTGCGCCGTGGTTTGCAGGGCAAAACCGAATTTTTGATTTGCCGGAACAGGGCGTGTATCAAAAGCGCGGGAGCTGCCGCCGGTATAGTTGGGGTTCGCCGCATTGCCAAACTGCACGTTGTTGTAACCGGGTAAGTTGGTGCTGGAAACTACCGTTTCTTGCACGCCGTCGTTGTCGAGGTCGAGAAATAACAGGTAGCGAAAGTTGATATCGCTGCCGGAACACTGGTCGGTAGCGGTCAGGCACAAATCGGCCGGGCTTTCGCACAGGTCGTGCGAACCCGCTGCAGAATTAAACCAATACGATGCGTTCCAAAGTTGAGGGTCATTGTCGGTATTGTCCGACACCAGTTGCTGCCCGGATGGGCAGTTGGTCAGCGCGGGCTTTTGGGTATCGATCACCTTGATGATTTGCTTGTACATGTAGCCGTTGGCGTCTGCCGACCAGAAGGCTGAAAAGTTTGCCGGTGTTTGCCCTGGCAAAATTGCCACCACGCTCGGCGCCCACTGGCCCGTGGCATTGGACGCCGAAACCACCGGGCCCTGCAGGTTGCTGGGATGGTTCGTTACGGCATTGGGATTAGGATTGGGCACCTGCACCAGCGCCTTCGCGCTGTCGAAGGTACAGGTGTTCACCACCCGCCACAGCCGCTCGATTTTGAAACAAGCGTCCGGCACTACGGTAAAAATTTCATCGGTATAGGTCACCGACATGTTTTCGCAGCCGTCGCTGAAAAACTGCGGCGCGCCGTACAGCCCGGAACTGTCGCAAACGGTAACGATCACATCGTCCGGAAAACGTACAAAATAATTCTGCATCCCTCCAAACTCCAGCCGTTGCACACAAGCGCCCGTACTTCCTGTTCCGGACTCGAACACCTGAAATTTGCGTAGCACCGTACCCCGCGCGCAGCTGCTGTCGAAGCTGGAAAAATCCAGGTTCTCCACCAGCGAATCGGCCCGGCAGGAAATGGATGGCATGCCGTACGAGGCCCAATCGGCGCCAAAGGCAGCGCATTCCAAGGAAACATCTGCCGGCGCCGTGCAAACTGGCCCCAGGGTGTCGGATACCAGTACCCGCAACAGGCAATCCTGAAACTGCCCGGCCCCGAAAGCCGGACCTACCCCGCCCGCCGGCGGCGGCACGTCGTACACACGCAGGGTGAGCGCCAGGGTATCGCCCGATTCGGCACAGCAAAAAATGGCCTGATCGCTAAACAACAAACTGTCGGCAAGGCAAGGGGAGTCGGCGTTTCGTTTAATTTTAAAAAATAAAGGGCCGCAAGCGTCAGCCGTGTCGGCGACAGCCGCGCCGGCCGGTAAGAGCGCCTGACCTTCCCTATCCAGCAAAACGGTTAAAAAAGTATCGCAAACTGCGGCGGGCGGAACGCTATCCCACAGTTGAAGCGCGACTTCGCAGGAACCTTCATTGCCGCAGTCATCCGTAGCCACGTAGAGCAGAACCGTAACGCCGACAGGGAAATCCGGCACAAGGCCCAGTACCGCCAGGGTATCGGAATCCGCCGGGGTGTTGCCTGAAAAATCGCCCAGGCTGCCGGTCAAACTTTGGGTAAGCCCACCCTCCGTCCAAAAGACAGAAATATCCGTCACCTGCGCACAAGCATCCCGGACGATCAGGTCGGGCAAATCCAGCGGCGCCCGGCAGCTATCGGTTGGAATCACCAACACCGTATCGGCCGGGCAAATAAACACCGGTCCGGTTTGATCCAGCACATCGATCCGTTGCACGCCGCTGAGCGGGTTGCCCGGCCCCAATGGCCGGCAAACGTCCTGGATCGTCCAGGTCCGGTGCACCCGGCGGCTGCCGGCACAGAGCATTTCCGTGGAGTCGTCGAAAAAGGCATCCAGCTCGCAAAAAGGCGTTGTGAGCAGGCTGTACACCCGGTTGCCGGCCGGCACGCCGGGCGCGCCGGCAATTTCCAGGGGGAAATTAGGCGTCGCGCAGGAAACGGTAATATCGGCGGGATATACCACCAGATCGGGCGTCCGCATCCGGTTGATGCGTTGCTGGCAGCTACCCGGGTTTCCAGAGTTGTCCAGTGCCGTCCAGGTGCGCAAAATATAGCCTGTCACATTTCCCGGTGTATCGCAGGGCAAGTTGAACGATTGATCGGTGAAGCTCAGGTTTGGGGTTCCCGGACAGTTTTCCGCCACCAACGGCATGCCCGCCGTAATTCCCAGACTGTCTTTTAAAAAAACAGGCGCCAGGTGGGCGGCCGGCACGGCGCAGGAAATTTCGATGGTCGGGCATTGCAATACCGGCGGCAAGCTGTCGACCAGTTTGACATTTCCCCAGCACTTGTTGCCGGAAACCATGTCGGTCGCCCGGGCTTGGTAGGTTTTTCCCAAATCCGTCGGGCCAAAAATGGCCGGCTGCCAGGGCCCGTTCCCGAAGGGCGGCGTCCGGTCGACCTCCAAGGTAAAACCCTCCGGGCAGCCCATGCCCGATTCCAGCAAGTCGCCGGCCTGAAGCACGCGCATGCAGTTTTGGTCTAAGGTCAGGGTTACCAGATCATTGCACTGAAACCCGGAAACTGGAGATGCCTGGACCGTTACGGAAAAAGAGCAGGAAGCAGTGTTGGCGGCCAGGTCGACGGCGAGAAAAAGATTCGTTGTGGCGCCGACCGGGAAGGGCGCGCCAGAGGCGATGCCGCTCACTTTGGCTACAATCACACCGGGCTCGTTGTCGGTTGCCGTAACGGAGTAGAGGTAGCTTGTATCGCAGCTGCCCGGGCCCAAAGTAAGGGTAATGGAAGGCGGGCAGCTGATGACTGGCGGAAGGGTGTCGGTGGCCATCGGGCTGGGTGAAAAATTCGGGAGGCTTGCGTTTTTGGGGTGAAATGCCGACAGGGCGCCGGCAAAAAACAAACACATAGGCAGGAGAGCCAGGAGGCTCGGGGCAAACCGGTTCATAAAGCAGGAAGTTTGGATGAGAAAAATACCTGCCAAAGTTAATTTCAGGCGACCGAATCCGGAGACAGCCTACAACCTAAATTTTGTCCGTCAACCGGCGAAAATGGAAAAACCGACTGCTTAGTCCGCGTCATCCTCCGCCTTCAGCCGATAGGCGCCGCTCCGCAGCCGTTTTTGTGCAAACTGGAAATATTCCGGCACAATTTCAAAGCCTAGGTACCGCCGCCCTTCCATTTTGCTCACCACAGCTACCTGGCCGGAACCCAAAAAGGGGTCGAGCACGACGTCGCCGGCTTGGCTGCTGTAAGCCAGAATTTTGCGAATAATTTCGGCGGGGAGTTTGGTAGGCGTTTTCACCGAACCGTTCCAGTATTCCCGGGCAATCGTCCACACGTCCTCCTTGTCGCGGTAGTGCGCGCTGCCGCCGTCCTCCAGCCGGTCTTCTTGTTCAAAACGCGCGTAGGGAAAAAACTTGCGCTTTTTTTCATCCAGCCCGGCAAACAGAATGTGGTAGTGCGAACTGACATATTTCCGGGTAGTGACTACGCCGAACTGGTATTTCCAGATCAGGTGGTTCACCAAGGTAAACTCCTGCTCGTCGAGCGCAATGAGCAGGTCTTTCAGGTAGTTCCAGCCGGAAAAAATATACAAGCTGCCGTCGGGCTTGAGCACCCGGCGCACCTGGGTCAGCCAGGCCCGCGTAAATTCCAGGTAATCGGCGCCTTTCACTTCGTTGTACCCTTCCAGCACGCGACCGCCTTTTCGGTTGTAGTTAGCGCGTTTAGCCTGAAATTCGATACCGAAAGGCGGATCGGTTATCACCAGGTCGACACAGGCGTCCGGAAGGCGCTGGGCCATGCCGGCAATACAATCTTCGTTGTAAATGCGGTTGAAAGCGCTCATTCAGGCGTTGCGTTCGTTCGAACGGCAACTTTCGGGAAAAACCTTGGCATTGCCCAGAAAAAGCGAAAAAAAGAGCAGGCACAAAAAACTGCGCCACAACCTGTCTGCAGGTGTGGCGCAGGTACTTGAGCCGGCCTGAAAAGCGGCCTACAAAAAGCCTTTCCGGCCTTGTTTATCGAGGTATTCCGTCTGAATGTTTCCGATTAAAATTCGGTATTTGCCGGCGGGGAGCGCCGAAACATCCAGCGACCATTCCTTGGTTTGCGAGCAAAATACTTTTTGCAGCACCACCTGATTTTGCGCGTTCAATACTTGAACGGTCAGGTCGGCAACCGGCATTTCCTCCGGCATCAGCCAGATCATTTCTTGGGTGACGACCACTTCGACGTAAGGGTGCCGGTTTTCAGAGGCGGTTTGCGCCCAATGGTGAACATGAATACCGAGGATGAGCGCGATCGTGAACAGGAGTTTTGTTTTCATAGCCAATTTATTAGTTGCCCCGATAGACAGCCCGGCTTGCCGGCTGGTTGCAGAAAAGCCGCCGTTTATCGATCAACCGGCGCTGACGCCAGCCGAAGAGCCCTTTTGGCCGGTTGGGCATCAATTGTTGTTTTTGGAGAAGGATTTAGCTACCTCCTTCGGCAGGCCCAGGCCGCTCAAATCAAGCGTGCGGATCGGGAATGGGATGACGATTCCGGCCTTTTTAAATCCCTTGTGCAAGGCCTTGATCATTTCGTGCCGCAAAGGAAACTGCTCTGCCCATTCCTGCACCCGAAAAACTACCGCCATGTTAATACTCGAATCGGCAAACTCGCGAAACCGGACGACCGGCTCTACCTCCTGCACCGCCCCTGGGGCGTCGCGCAATACCTCGCGGGCTATATCCAGTGCTACGGCCTCTACATGGTCGAGGTCGCTGTCGTAATGTACGCCAAGTTCCACGCGCACTGATACGTCCTGGCTGGGCAAATACGAATTGGTCACGATAGAAGAAGCCAGTTTGGCATTCGGAACGATTACCATATGGTTGGCCAGGGTGTGGATGGTGGTGTAACGCCAGGTGATGTCCGCGACATGGCCGTCTTGCCCGCCCTCGAGCTGCACAAATTGTCCGGGTTGTATTTTGCGCGTAGCGATAATTTGAATACCGGCAAAAAGGTTGCTCAGGGTATCCTGCAAAGCCAGTGCCACGGCCAGGCCGCCAACCCCGAGCGCCGTCAGCACCGGCGTTACGGAAATGTCGAGCGTTTGCAGCACCACCAGCGCACCTACGAGGTATACCACCCCGCGCACCACATTTTCCACGAGCGAGGTGGCGGGTAAATCGTTTGAAAATCCGATGGTGTGCTCCCGGACGAAACGACCTACCAGGCGCGCGGAAAACACCGTGGCAATAAGCAGGCCACTGATCTTCCAGGTCATAACGGCATCCTGATACCACTCAGGCGGCAAGATCCGGTAGCGCAAGGCCAAGCCAAGGCCGGCAGCCAGGCCCAGCCAGCGGCCTAAGCCCTGGAGTGGTTGGCGCACCGTTTCAACTTTTAGAATCCGGTTGAAAAAAAATGCTTCCACGAGCCAGCCGGCCAGCCAGCCGGCAACCAGCAGGAATAGTGTCCAGGCCAGTGAGGAAAGGTATTCAGTCGGAATTTCCATCATGTTCGGCAACAGTATTTTTTATTATGAAGCACGGGGGTCTACCAGGTACCAACACCAGGAACCGGGAAGTGTTCCGGGGGCAGCGTTTTTGAAAAATAGAAAAATCCCCAATTTAGCGCCCTCTTTCACCCGTGAACACCCTGCATCATGAAGTGCTACGCTCTTGTTCTTTTTCTTTTCATGGCCGGCCTCCTGTCCGGACAAATCAATAACAACGTCGATTACATCCGCGAACATTACACCAAGCGGGAAGTGCTCATACCCATGCGCGACGGCGTTCGACTTTTCACGTCGATATACACGCCCAAAGACGGGTCTAAAACCTATCCCATCCTGCTGAAACGCACCCCGTATTCCTGCTCGCCCTATGGCGTTGATGCTTTTCCCGGAAGTTTTCAAAACATGCTGCTGGCGCGTTCCGGCTATATTTTTGTAGAACAAGACGTGCGGGGGCGCTATATGAGCGAGGGCGACTTCGCGGACGTGCGCCCGTTCAACCCGAATAAAAAATCGGCGCAGGATACCGACGAAGCCAGCGATACCTACGACACCGTCGACTGGCTGGTCCGCAATGCCACTGGCAACAATGGCCGCGTGGGCGTGTACGGCATTTCGTACCCCGGGTTTTACGCCACCATGGCTATCCTGGCCGGCCATCCGGCCATCCGGGCGGTGTCGCCGCAGGCGCCGGTGACCGACTGGTTTATCGGCGACGATTTTCACCACAATGGCGCCTTCATGCTGATGGACGCTTTTTCGTTTTACTCCGGCTTCGGCAAACCGCGCCCGGCGCCAACTATGGTCCACAGCCCAGGTTTTTCCGAATGGAATACGCCCGACAACTACCAGTTTTTCCTCCAAGCCGGCGCCTTGCCCAATTTCAATAAAAAATACCTGCACGGCGGCATCCCGTTCTGGAATGAACTCATGGACCACCCCGACATGGACGCCTGGTGGCAGGCCCGGAACCCGCGACCGCACCTGAAAAACATCCGGCCGGCGGTGCTGACGGTGGGTGGTTTGTTTGATGCAGAAGACTGTTTTGGCGCCTGGAATGTGTACCAGGCCATTGAAAAACAAAACCCGGCCAACGCGAGCAACCGCATCGTCATGGGCCCCTGGAGCCACGGCGGATGGGCGCGCGGCAACGGGGAAAAACTGGGCAACGTTTCATTTAATCAAGCCACCAGCACATTTTACCAGGAAAACATCGAGATGCCGTTTTTCGAGTTTTACCTCAAAGATCAAGGCCAAATGGCCCTGCCCGAAGCCTACGTGTTTGAAACCGGCAGCAACCGCTGGACGACGCCGGCCCAATGGCCCCCGGCCGGCATAGAACCCACCAAGTTTTATCTTCAGGAAAACGGCAGCCTAAGCCCTGCCCCGCCTGCCAACCTGGCCGCCGCCGACCGCTACACCAGCCACCCCGGCAAGCCGGTGCCCTACACCGAAGACGTGCACCTGCGCCGCACCCGCGAGTACATGACCGACGACCAGCGTTTCGCCAGCCGCCGGCCCGATGTGCTGGTGTACGAAACGCCTGTGCTGGAGGCGCCGCTCCGGCTGGCCGGCCCCGTGGTAGCTGAACTTTGGGTCAGCCTGGACGACCGCGGAGTGGCCGCGCCCGGCCGTCTGCTCGACGCTGATTTTGTCGTCAAACTCATCGATGTGTTCCCCGATACTTTGTCGGGCGAAGCCAACGGCCTGCCGCTGGGCGGCTACCAGATGCTCGTGCGGGGTGAAATCTTCCGCGGGCGCTACCGCAATAGTTTCGAACGCCCCGAAGGCTTCCGCAAAGGCGAGGCTGCGCTGGTGCGGTTCGAACTGCCCGATGTGGCGCACGCTTTTCTGCCCGGCCACCGGCTGATGATCCAGGTGCAAAGCAGTTGGTTTCCGCTGGCTGACCGCAACCCGCAACAGTTTGTTCATATTTACCAGGCCGCCGATTCGGATTTTATTCCGCTGGAAATTTCGGTACTGCGGAATGCCCTGCAAGCCTCGAATGTAGTGTTGCCGGTTTTGAAATAGCCGGAATAATTTGCGATATTTGATGTGGGCGCCGTAAACCTGACTTTTTAAAAAATTAGTTTTTCCAAACCGCCTTGGGAAACTGACTTTTGAGCGCAGGCTTCCCGCTGCCACTACTTTCCACCGCTCAACTATTTTGCTATGAAAAACACTTGCTGCGTACCCATTTTATTTATTCTGCTGGCTGCCTTGGGCAGTTCGCCGGCCCATGCAATTGACGTAGGCGTAGCCCATGCCGTATACGCCACACCGGAAAAAACCTATCTGGAAATCAATATTGAAATTGCCGCCGCCTCCGTCACCTTCAAACGGGTCGACAGCATACACCTGCAAGCCGGGGTGGAAACCCTGATCCTGATCAAACAAGGCGAAAAAGTGGTGACGTTCGAAAAATACCGGCTCAGCAGTCCGCTCGTCGGGTATCCGCAAGATTTGCTGGACGTCAAGCGCTTGTTTGTACCGGCGGGGGAATACCAACTGGAAATTACGTTCCAGGATATCCACGATGCAAACAATACCCAATCGTACGCCAGCCCTCTAAATATCGACCTGGGCCCGGGCGCCTACCTCTCCGACATCCTGTTGCTGCGCAGCTTCCGGCCCGACGAGTCGGAAAGTCCGTTTACTAAAAACGGCTATTTCCTGGAGCCGCTACCCTTCCGTTTTTACGACCGGACCTCCACGATGCTTGCTTTTTACGCCGAAATTTACCACTCCGGGAAAGTGGTAAAAGGCGACAGCTACCTCGTGCGGTATGTGTTGGAGCAAGACCTCGGCAACGACCAAAAAACCCTGATCTCAGTGGGCAACCAGCGCAAAAAGCCCTCGGCTATCGATGCCTTGCTCGTACCCATGGGCATCAGCAAACTGAAAAGCGGCAACTACCTGCTTACCGTCGAACTGCGCAACGAAACCAATGAACTGCTGGCCAGCCGGCAAATCGCGTTCCAGCGCAGTAACCCTTTTCTCGACTTGCAAGCCGCTGAGCTGACCGCCGAAGTGCTGGAAAAACAATTCGTCAACAACCTGAACGAAGACAACCTGCGCTTCAGCCTGCGAGCGATCTCGCCGCTCATGCTGGGCGACGATTCCGAGGTGCTGAAAAATATCCTGCAGGGGACCGACCTCAAAGGCATGCGGTATTTTCTGTTCAAACACTTCGTAACGCTCAACCCGAACAACCCTGAACAAGCCTATTTGGAATACATGAAAGTAGCCGGCGCCGCCGACCAAAAGTTCAAAAGCGGATTTCGCTACGGATTCGAAACCGACCGCGGTCGCACCTACATGCGCTACGGCCGCCCCGACGACCTGATCCGCATCGAAGACGACCCCAGCGCGCCGCCCTATGAAATTTGGGTGTATTACGATTTCAAAAAGACGAACCAGAAAAACGTCAAGTTCCTGTTTTACAACCCCACCCTGGCCGGTGAGGATTTTATTCTGCTGCACTCCAACGCCCGGGGTGAAATCAACAATCCGCGCTGGGAACGCGACCTCTACAAACGCAACGCCGGCGAACAATTCAGCGGCGACAATTACCACGACGCCACCACCATGCAACGCAACGTTGGCCGCAATGCCCGGGTGTTTTTTGAAGATTTCTAGCCGGTCGTTTGAGCCTCTAAGGCGACGGCGGCCCGTAGTTGGTGTGGATCAGAAAACGGCGGATACTCCCCCAGCCCTTGGAAACTTCCACGATATACAGATTGTCGAAATCGTTTTCGGCGATCGGCGGCACGGCTTGCCCCGACAAGCCCTCGACAATTTCAGGCACCGTATTGGAGTGCCCGACCACCAGCACATTTTTGCCGCCAAGTTTTTTCAAACGGGCAATCAGTCCGGCGGTCGTATCGGGCCGGTACAGTTGCAAGGGCAAACCCAGGGCGGTGGCCAGGGGCTGGGCTGTTTCCTGGGTACGCTGAAAAGTAGACGCGAACACCAGGTTGATGTTTTTGCTGCGCAGCGAGTCGCACAGCACATTGGCCCGGGCCAAGCCGGCGGTCGACAGCGGTGAATCGTTGGTGTTGTTCAGCCGTTCGGCATGCCGGACGATGTAATAGCGGGTGGTACATGAGCCCAATAAAAAAGCGATGGCAAGTAAGCTGCCGAACAGGAGTTGTTTCATGATTGGATTTTTTTGGAACATGAATTTTCGGCAAAGTAAAGCCTCGCAACCAGGCGAATCAGCTTATTTTTTGATTAAAACCAATTGCTCGCCTTGCTGCCCATCCGTCACTTGCACCACATAGGTCCCCGGTGTCAGGGCGCTGATTTCCAGAGGGATACTGCCCGAGCCGTCGATTTCTTCTTCCAACTGAATGCCGACCGGTTGTTGGTTCAGGTTTAAAATTTCTACCCGAACACGAGTGGCGCGGCTGGTTCGGACTTGCAGTTGCGCCCGGTCGTCGGCGGGGTTGGGCCAAAGCGCCAGTTCGAGCCGGTCGCTGTAAATTTTCAGGTTGCGAACGGGGGAAAAACTGCTTTCACCGTTGCGGTCGGTTTGCCGCAGGCGAAAATAATGCGGGCCGGGTTCGAGATGGGGAATGCGAAAATCGTACCGGCTAATGGTGCTGCCGTCGCCCGCCGGGGGTACAAAGCCGGCGACTTGCCAGAGCGCCCCATCGTTGGCGCTGTGCTGGATTTCAAATCCGGCATTGTCTGTCTCCGAAGCGGTTTCCCAATGCAGCAATGCATCGCGTCCATCGGGCCGCACCTCGAAGCTCATCCACTCCACAGGGAAAGGCACATCGGGCTGGAGGGCGACATTCAGTATGGTTAGAATTCCGTTGTCGAGCGACACCGAATGGTCCTGGCTGATATAGCCCAGGCGGCTGACCCGAGCGGTGAACGTACCCGATTGGAGCTGCCCGATTTTGTAAAGCCCCGATGCGTTGGTAACCCCCGACGTGGAGGTGGTCAGAATTTGCACATTGGCCCCGGGGAGCGGGTTCCCGTTGGTGGCGTCGGTGACAGCGCCTTCCAGGTAACAGCCGCGGACGTAGGTCGGTGTCAGCACCCAAAGTTCGCCGTTGTTGGTATTGATCGCCCGGATGTTGGAGGCCAGGATAGTGCCCGAAGGCAGGTAAGGGTAAACGCCCCAGCAACCCTCAAAACCGTTGCCGGAACCGTCGGGGTAGGTGTCGTATTTGCCGACAACGACCATGTTGGCCGGGCGCGACACATCGACAATCGCGAAGCCATCTTTGTACCAGGAAGTGACGGCGTAGTTGTCCAGAATATGGGTATTGTGTACGATGGAACCCGAACCCGGCGTCAGCTGAATCCGGTCGAGCTCCGTGATATTGGAGGGGTTCGTCACATCGTAGGACGTGAGGTAAGAATTGCTCACTTCGTCGGTGGTCAGCAGGGTATTTCCCGTCAGCCAGGTGTTGTGCGGAAAATTGTTGGGGGTGTTGAACGTGCCGAGCAAGGTAGGGTTGGTTTTGTTCGTGAGGTTGACGATGGCTACTTGTCCGGTGTAAATATGGGCGGCATACATCTTGTCATTGTTCACGTAGCCGTCGTGTACGTAGCCGATAAAATTCACAAAGCCAACGTAACTTGGGTTGTAAGGATCGTTGTTCAGGTTATAGATTTGCGCCCGTCCGCCGTTCAGATTACTACCGTAAATGTAGAGGTAACCTTTCACCTCGTCGATGTGCAGGGCATGGCCTTTGGTGATGCCGCTACCGCCGTCGACCGTGTGGTAATCGGGGTTAGGGTCGGGCAAATCGTTCAAATCCACAATCTGGATTTTACTGTTGGCGCCTTCGGAAACAATGTAGGCATAGTGGGAATAGGTGCGGATTTCGCGCCAGTCGCTGGCTACACCGGGTATTTGAACAATTTGCGCCGGGTTGTTAGGGTCGGTGACATCGACAATGATCATGCCGTTGCGCCCACCGACCAGGGCGTATTCCTGGCCGCCGCTGGCGTAGCCCCAAATATTGGCCAGTTTTTGGCCGGTAAACGTGACTTTTGCATTAAACGTCACATTGGTATTTTGGGAAACAACGGCAAAAGCAGCCAGTGAAAACACAAGGATCAAGCCAGTACGCATGGAAATTGATTTGAAAAATCCAGTTTGAAAAGAACATACAAATATACCACTGCTTGTAGCTTACCAGTTTTGACAATGATTTTCTGCAAAAAATTATCACAATCTCGAACCTAAAATACCCGGTCAACCGATCAACTCAATCAACCCGCCAAGAGACTACCTTTAAAAAAATGCTTGCCAGACACATGAATGAAAAAATACTCCCCGCGCTTCTGCTTTTTTGTTGGGGCCTGACGGCTTGCCAACCATCCGACCGTTCCAAATCGCTCAAGCCCTGGCCTGGCGCCAACAGCGACAATCTGGAAACAACCGACAGCCTTGTCGCACCTGGCCCACTGCACACCTACCTGGTGCCCCGCGATATCCGGGTGGGCGAATATTTCCCGTTTATCGACAGCCTGGTGCAGCAGTTCGACAGCCTCTGCCCCTACCCGCTGACCGAACACCTGCTCGTGCGCAACAACTGGTGGATCGTCGACAGCCTTTTCGAAACGGACTACTACCGCCGCCAGGACCGCGGCGAATTTGTGTTTGACCAGCGCCTGCTACCGGTACTCCACGCGGGCGACACGATTTTTTTTCCTGATTCCTCCAGCGCGGCGGCGCTCCAGCAGCGCATCGACAGCACCTCGATCGACATCAACATCCCGGAATTTACCCTCCGCATCCTCGAAGGCAGCGATACACTGGAGTGTATGACTATTCGGGTGGGGCAAAACAAAAAGCGTTTTCAGCAAGTGCTGGGCCGGGTGCAAGACCTGCGTACCCAACCCGGCGTGGGTAAAATTGTGCGCATCAACCGCAGCCCCAGCCTGTTTGTCGACCCGCACACCGGCCGAAAGTTCGAATACACGAAACGCGACGATGGCCAAACCACCCGCATGCCGCTCATCCCCTGGCTCGAACCGGAAATCAACGGCATCCGCCTGGGTCAAATGATCCACCCCACCACCAACCCGGAAACGCTCGGCCGGGCTTATTCCAACGGCTGCATCGGCTGTACGGAAGGCGAAGCCTGGCGGGTGTATTACTATGCGCCCGTAGGCACCAAGGTGGTCGTCCGGTACGATCTGCTGCTTATAAGCCCGAAAGGCGACAGCATCCGATTGCCGGATATTTACGGTTGGGCCAAGCCGGATTAGTCCGGCGTTGGGAGCCGGCTCAGCAGCCACTCTTTTTCGGTAAGCCCGGGTTCGGCGGCAATTTGACGACGCAACTCGGCCGCAGCCAGCGCGTCGTTGGCAGGCAGGCGCATCAAGGCCCGGGCGTAGCGCACGATATTGAGGTAATTGGCGCGGTGATACCCGACCCGGCGTTGGCGGCGGATGTAGTTTTGCATGCTGTCGAGGTGGCTTTCCAGGGTGTCGAATTCCTGCGTTTCCAGGTAAATTTTCAATTGCAAGGTTTTGGCGTTGAGGCTGTTGATAAAATCCTTATAGTCGGCGCGTTGCAGATACAGTAGCGCAGCCGCATAATCGCTGCGGGTATAAGCCACCCGCGCCATGTTAAGGCTAAAAGCGGCCTCCCGGTAGCGGCGTTCGAGGGCTGGTTTGTATTGGTGAATAAACTGCTCGGCCCAGTCGACTTCTTTCAGACGCATGGCCACACCGACAATGTTGTGGTAAGCAAAACGGGAAACCAGGCCGTTTTCGAGCAATAAATCGCGCTCCAGCGCCTCGCGGTACAAATTGAACGTCGCCTGATACCAGGACAAACCTTCCGAAGCATTGCTTTTTTTGACGCCGAAATTGATCGCCAGGAGGTAGAGCGCCCGCAGTTCTTCGGCCGGAAACTGCCCGGCCTGTGCGCTAAGGATTTCCCGGAAGCAATTGAAATGCGCTTCGGCGGCAGGGTCGGCCAAAAAGTGACAGGCGTGGTAATACAGGGCGATTGCCGGCAGGTGCAACAAACCTTCCGTTTCCACATGCTGGAAAACGGCGTCGAGCAGGCCGAAGCGGTATTCTGTTTTGACGACAGCCTGGTGCGAGCGCGCGAAACAGACGTGTCGCAGTTTGCGGGCGATGAAGGTGGTATCGAGCAGGTCGGAAATTTCCTGGAGGTTGAACGCATCGTAGCGTTTGGCGGCCGAGGCCGAAAGAAAAGCTTCCAGTTCGATGCGGTGGAGGTCGTCGAAGTGTTCGGCGTGGCGCCAGGGCAAGGCCTCGCGGCTGTGCCGGGCTTGGCCGAGGGCTTTTTGCGCATGGCGCGGCAGGCTGCGTTTGCGGTAGGCGCCCGCCAGCCGGATTTTGTTGCGCTCGGGGTCGGCAAATTTTTCCTGGTACATCCAAAAGTGGTTCAGGAGTTTCAACAAGTCGCTGTTGGCCAGGCGAAGTTTTTGGTTGTCGTACGCGTCGCCAGGATAGGCTTGGGCAAAAGCAGCACGCCCGGAAGGCGCCTGGCCGGTTTCCGTGCAACGCCGCAAATAAGCGCACAAACCTTCCAATTGTTTTTTTTGATTGAAAAACGGCGATTGCACAAATTTTTCAAAACGCCGCAACTCCTGACGCGACAGGGCGCCAAAGGCTTCCCACAAACGTGTTTTTTCCATAGTCAAACGCTAAACTACCGGTAAAAGGCTAAAAACTCTAGGTCGGCAGGTGCTTTTTTAAAATACAATTTTTAATATAAACTACTGTAATTTAGTTTTTTAAAAACTTATACAGTTATTCTAAAACTACAATTATAAATTTTTGTCTTTGCAGGCCTATCCAGCGTTCGGCACTTTTGCAGTATCCAAACAACTCGAAAAGTCCCGACGCATGAAAAGAAATCTGACAGCGCTCATCGCCTTGGCTAGCCTGCTTTGCCAGCAAACCACCAACGCGCAATGCACGGCCGACGCCGGCCCACAATTTGTCCTGACTTGTGCAACCAGTACCGCCATGTTGCAAGGCGCCTCGAACGCGCCCAATGCGACGTACAGTTGGAGCGGTCCGGGCGGATTTACCTCTACTCAAGCTAATCCCGTGGCAACCACGCCCGGCGTGTATTCCCTGACCATCACCGACCCGTCGAATGGTTGTACCGCCACCGATCAGACACTGGTGCTCGCCGACCTTGCGCAGCCGGTAGCCAGCATTGCAGGCGGCACGCTCAGCTGTACGACCCCTGTCATTCCGCTGACGCTGACCGTTTCGCCTACTAATTGCGTGTATTTATGGATTGGGCCGAATGGCTTCACTACCTTTCAACAAAACCCGACCGTGAGTTTCCCGGGGGTGTACACGGTCACCGTGACCAACCCGGTGAACGGCTGCACTACGGTACAAAATATAGTGGTCGATCAGGACATTGCCATACCCAGCCTGAGCGCATCGGCCGACAGCATCAGCTGCATCAACCCCACGGTATCGCTCGCCGCCAGCTCCAGCACCCCGGGGGTGACCTTTCACTGGACCGGGCCGGGCGGGTTTCAGAGCAATTTGCAAAATCCGACCGCCAATTCGCCGGGAACATACACCGTCGTAGTTACAGCCCCGAATGGTTGCACCAATTCGGCTATGGTTCAAGTGGCGTACGACAGCAGTTTCCCGCAGGCTGAATTTGCGCCCGTCACTTCCTCCTGCAACGACAACGGAGCCATCACTTGCCTGAACCCCAACCCGCTGTATCGTTTCCTTTGGGGTAGCGGCGACACGACGGCATCGCGAACTAACCTGGCCTCCGGTGTGTACAGCCTGACCGTCACCGACCTGCTTACCGGATGCGCGCGCGGGTACACTTTTGTAGTTCCGCAATTGCAACAAGCCTTGGTGGGCGATTCCAGGACCAACCCATTTTGCGAATTTAAAAACGGGTCGATCACCCTGTCGCCAATTCCCCCGTCGGCCCAAATCAGTTATGCCTGGACGGGCCCAAACGGTTTTTCGTCCAACCTGGCTGCGATCAATGGCCTGGACAGCGGCACTTACATCGTCACGCTAACTAATCTGAACAGCGGTTGCTCGCAGGTTAATACGTATAAATTGGTGCGCACCGGGCCTCCGGTGTCCAGCATGTGGATTAGCGAAGCCCTTTGCGACAATGTGCTGGCCATCGAAACTGCCGGAGGCGGCTTCACCTTCGACTGGGGCGCCGGGCCGACGCCGGGTACCGGCCCGGTGACGGAACTGCCGCTAGCCCCCGGGACCTACGCCATCACCCTGACCTCGGGTTCGGGTTGTACCGGCATGAAAACCGTAGTGATTCCGCCCAACAGTCCGCCCTGTACCTACGTCTTTGGAAAGGTTCGGCTGGACGAGGCGCAGAACTGCCAGACCAATTTTGACGAACCTGGGCTTTTTGCCTGGTTTTTGACAGCAGAAAGCGCCACCGATACCTTTTTTGCCCGCACCGACACTGCCGGCAACTACCGAATGCGGGCGGTTCCGGGCAACTACACGGTGCATTTGGTGCAGCAGGGATTTCAGCCTTTTGTTTGCCAAAACGACGTCCCGGTTAGCTTGCTGCAGGCCGGCGATTCGGTACAAACCGATTTTCTGGTACAGGTGCCCAATGCGGCTTGCCCTGATTTGTCCATTCAACTGACTGCGCCAGTGTTGCGGCGCTGTTTCAGCAACAATTTTTATTACCTTCATTATTGCAACCAGAGTCCGCTGGAAGTACCCGATGCCTATTTCACCTTAAAACTCGACCCTTTGTTGGGCCTGCAAGACGCCGCCATTCCCTTTACCGACCTGGGCAATAACCAGTATCAATTCCAACTGGGAACCTTGCCGCCGAATTTTTGCGGCGACGTTTGGGTACGGATACTGGTGTCGTGCTCGGCCGTTCTGGGGCAAACACTGTGCTCAGAGGCGCACATTTACCCCGACAGCTTGTGTGTGCCGCCGCCGCCGCAGTGGTCGGGCGCACATCTTGAAGTGCGCTCTGAGTGCCTCGGAGATTCCTTGTTTTTTATTTTTAAAAATATCGGTTCGGGCGCTATGCCCGGCCTGTTGGACTACATCGTCATCGAAGACGGGATTATGAGCCGGCAGGGTTCGGCAGCGCCCTTGCAGGCCGGACAAACGATGACGGTGGGTTTGCCCGCCACGGGCGCCACCTGGCGCATCGAAGCGCCGCAGGTAGCGTTTTCGCCGCGTCCCGACCAGCCCTGGCTATCGGTGGAAGGCTGCACGAGCAGTGGCTCGTTCAGCACCGGCTTTGTCAACCAATTTCCGCTGGGCGCCAGCGGGCAGCAAACGGATGTCGACTGCACAGTGGTCACCGGCGCGTACGATCCCAACGACAAGCAAGGGTTTCCGGAAGGTTACGGGCCGGCGGGGTACATCCGCCCCGGCACCGAACTGGAGTACCTCATCCGATTTCAGAACACCGGCACCGATACGGCTTTTGCTGTGGTGATCTGCGACACGCTTTCCCCCTGGCTCGATCCGCTCAGTGTGCGGCCAGGCGCCAGCAGCCACTCCTACCGCTTCGAACTGACCGGCTCCGGCATTTTAATTTTTGATTTTCAAGACATTCTGTTGCCTGACAGCAACGTGAACGAGGCCGCCTCGCATGGGTTTGTTCGCTTCAACATCAGTCCCCGAGTTGATGTACCGCTCGAAACGGATGTGCCTAACCGCGCTGCGATTTACTTCGATTTCAACCTACCGGTTCTGACCAACACCACCTGGCATCGCATCGGGATCAATTTTGTCAGCGTCGGACTTTGGCAACCCGGGCAAGCGGCTTACCAGGTACGCATAGCGCCGCATCCGCTTCGGGATGCCAGTTGGCTGGCACTCGACCTTCCGGCCGGCACTTCCAGTTCAGGTGAATTCCGGCTCGAAATCTTTAACGCGCCCGGAAGCCGGGTGGCCCAAGAGCAAGCGCCCGAGCCGCGGTTCTTGCTGCGCAAAAACCAGTTGGCGGCAGGGGTGTACGGGTTTACCGTTTCGGCCGGCGGAAAAATTTTGGGCGCAGGTAAATTGGTGGTGCAGTAGCCGGAATTATCATTTCCAGCGGACAGGTTATATTTTTGCCCAGGCAAAAACATGACAACCATGATCCGACTGCTCGTTTTGATTCCGCTGGCTACGCTCGCCTTTTGCAAAACAGGCCAAAAAACTGTAGCCGACCAGGCGCCATTCGTGGAGCTGCGAACCGGAGGCTGCTTTGGCTACTGCCCGATGTTCCGGCTGACGGTGCGCAACAACGGTCGGGTGGAATACGAGGGTTTCAACTTTGCGGAGCGACCCGGGCTCGACTCCTTCCAACTCCGGGCGGATGAACTGCGGATGCTGAAGGAAAAAGTCGGGCAGGTTAACCTATGGCAGTACCCCGATCAGATCAAATCGGATGTGGTGGACGCGCCCAGCGCCACGCTAACAGTGTTCAAAGATGGGCAAAGCAAAAGTGTGCTGGGTTCCATCGACCGGCCGGCGCCGCTGTTGCAATTGGAAGATTTGCTCAAAGATTTGGCGGAAGCGCACGATTTTCAGGTGCGCCGCGGCGTCAATCCGAACGAGCCGCCGCCCGGAAGCCGCCGGGAAGTGATCGTTTTGTTGAAACCCGAGGTGAATGCCGGCAACTGGATCCGGCAGTTTACGGAGTTTAAATTTTTGCTGGTGCGCCGCGTCTCGGAGGCCAACATGTGGATCGTGGCCTACGATCCCAAACAACTCGACGAGGCCTCGGTGTTGGCGCTGTTCAAAGACCAGCCGGATGTGCTGGAAGTTCAAACCAATCAAGCCGCTCCCGACCGGGAGTGAGGCCGAAACTGAACCCCTCCGGCGACGCATGTACCGTTTTTTCGCTTCCGATCGCAAACTGACTTTCAGTTACCTCGTCGCTGCGCTTGTGGTAAGCCTGCAAAGTCTGGCGCAGGGATTTAACCGGCAAGGTTACACCGCTTACGAGAACTATGTAATTTTTAAAAACTCGTTCGTGCATTTGTTGCACGGACAAAACCCGTACGCCAGCTACCCTGCAGAACAGTGGGATTTGTTCAAGTACAGCCCAACCTTCGCCCTGCTGATGGCGCCGTTTGCGGCGCTGCCCGACTGGCTGGGTTTGCAAGTGTGGAACCTGGCGAATGCCTTGCCTTTGCTTTGGGCGATTTTACGGCTACCCGGTCTGGACACCCGCCAACGCCGTTTTTTGGGCTGGTTCGTATTGCCGGAACTGGTTATTTCCATGCAAAACAGCCAGAGCAACGGGCTTACCGCCGCGCTGCTGCTTTGGGCCTGGGTAGCCCTCGAAAGCCAAGGCCCGAAGGTCAGCGCATTTTATGCGGCATTCGGGGGCTTCCTGAAAATCTTCGGTATTTTTGCCGCCGCGCCGGCGCTGGTGTATCCGCAGCGGGGCAAGTTCTTTTTCGGCCTGGCGGCTTGGGCGGCTTTGCTGCTGGTATTACCCTTGTTGGCGGTTGGGCCGGAGCAGTTGGTGCAGGTTTACCGCTGGTGGTTTGAACTGCTGGAAGCCGATCATGGCGCCTCGCTGGGGCTGTCGGTGATCGGTTGGCTGGAAAGCTGGTGGGCCTGGGCGCCGCCCAAAACGGCAGTATTGGGCTTGGGCCTGGGGCTGTTGGGGCTGAGTATCGCAGTGGCGGGCTGGCGGGCAGCTGCTGTTTCGGGCTTACTGCCCGCCCAACAGCGGCAACTTTTGTGGGCCTCCGTGCTCCTGTGGGTAGTTATTTTCAACCACAAAGCAGAATCGCCCACTTTTGTGATCGCCCTTTGTGGCGTTGGCCTGTGGTATTTGAGTACAGCGCGGCCCGCTGTTTGGAAAAAAATACTGCTCTGGACGGCGTTTTTGCTCGCGTCGGTGTCGCCAACCGACATTTTCCCAAGGCAGCTGCGCGAGCAAATCGTGCAACCCTACGTGCTCAAAGCCGTGCCTTGCATAATAATTTGGATCATCCTGACCCTAGAGCTGTTTTTCCGACCCAAAGCGCCACAACAAGTACCGACATCTGATGAACAATGATCTGATCTTGAAATTCCTGAAATTCGGCGTCGTAGGTTTTTCCGGCGTGTTTGTCGACTTCGGAATCACCTGGGTTTGCCGGGAAAAAATCCGGCTCAACCAATACCTGGCCAACAGCACGGGCTTTATGTGTGCGGTGGTGAGCAACTACCTGCTCAACCGCGTGTGGACGTTCGAGAGCCATGACCCTTCCGTTGCGCTTCAGTTTTCAAAATTCCTGATTGCCTCGCTGATCGGCCTGGGGCTGAACAACGGCATTATTTACCTGCTCAATGAGCGGTACCGGGTCAATTTTTATGTAGCTAAGCTGGTGGCGACGGCAGCCGTCACGGTATGGAATTTTTGGGCGAATTACACCTTTACGTTTACGAACTAGGGCCCGCCCGGCACTAGCTCCGCTTCACGTTCACGGCGGTCACGCCTTTGGTCCCGCGTTTGGTTTCGAAGGTAACCGTGTCGCCGTCGCGGATGCGGTCGATCAAGCCGGAGACGTGCACGAAAACTTCTTGTTGCGTGCTTTCGTCGGTGATAAAGCCATAACCTTTGGCTTTGTTAAAAAACTTGACTTTCCCTTTATTCATGGCTGCGGAAATTTTAGTGGTGATGCCCACCAGGCCCATGCACGTGCCCGTGGGAAAGTTCAGCCGGATCGGCGTCGCGTACCAGTTCGACATGACCGGTAAAAAACAGGTCGACGCCGGCCATGGGGTGGTTAAAATCCAATTTTACCTTTTCGAGTCCAACCCAGGCGACCGTTCCCTGAAAGCGGTTGCCTTCCTGGTCGGTGAGGGGGATGGAATTGCCTACCTCGAGCAAACCGTCCGGAATTTTACCGTCCATTTCGAACATGGAGCGCGGCACTTCCACTATGGCGGTTTCGTCGTATTCGCCGTAGGCGTTGGCGGCTTTGATGCCGAAAGAAAATTTATCGCCAGCTTTCAAGCCTTTGAGGTTGGTTTCAAAATCGGGGATCATCATGCCGACACCGTAAATAAACGCCAGCGGGTCCCGGCCTTCTGTGGATTCAACCAGATCGCCTTCTGCGGTACCTTCGGTCAGGGTATAGTGCACCATTACTACTTTATTCGCTTCAATAACCATGGACTGGGAATAAGAATGTGGAGTGTTTGTGAAAAAAATGTGGGGGCAAAGTTAGGGCTTTTCCAGCACCTGTTCGGCCTCCAACTGTTTTTTATACCGGAAATACTGCCGGATAATCTTCCAGGCTTCGCGGTAAGAAGCCGGCTGGATGCCCTGGCGTTTTTGAGCGCGGTGCAGTTCAAAAATGATACGCCAATGGCGGTAAAAATCGCGGTAGGCGCGCCACATGCCGTGGCTGGGGTCGTACACGTGGGCGGGTTCGCCAAGTACGCCGTTGAGTTCCATCACCAAAAAATCGCCTTGCCGGAGCGCTTCCACCGAGGGGCATTTGAGGTCAAAACGGCCGTAGCGGATGCCTTCGATGGCTGCGCAAACCGGCCGGAACACTGCTTCTAATTCGGCGTCGATCAATGCGTTTCCGTTGAGGAATTTGGTGCCCCGCACATGGTTGCCAATGGGTTCGAGCAGGAGCCGCTGCCCGGGTGGCGGCACCCGATCGAGCAGTTCGGGTTGTTCGCGCTCGAACCGTTGGATTTGAAAGGCAGAGCGCTCCGACCGGGCCATGAGTTGGCGGATAGTCGACTGGCCGTCGCCCTCCACACTCAAAAACTCTTTGATACAAACGGAGGTAATTGCAAACCGGCTGTTTTCGGGGAAATGGTGGTACAAAATGCTCATTTCCACCGGATAAGTGATGAATTCCTGCAAAATAAACGCCACAGGAAACCGCTGCAAATGGCGGTGCAATTCCGTAATTCCATGAAATTTCTGAACTAAAAAACCGCGTTCGCCGACATCTGGCTTGGCGATCAGGGGAAACTCCAGGCTGAGTTCCCGAAGTTGAGCTTCGGTTAGGGCGAAGTCCTGTCCAGGCGGCACCAAGAGCGTTTTCGGTTTGACCGATTCGGGCAATAATTTTAAAATATCGTACTTCGATTCGCCGACGGCGCCACCGAGGGGGATGTCCGGATTGACATTGCTGAAAAAAAACAGGTGCCTGGATCGAAGCGCGAACCAGGCGTACATGCCATATACCGGCACATTGGCCAACCACCAGGGCAGGTACTCCCAAACCGTCCATTTTTTTATCCAGTGCGGCATCTTTCGTTTTGAAAAAGGGTAGTTAGCGCAGTTCAGCCATTTTCCAGGGCTTCCAACGGGTGGGAACCAACTTGAGGTGTTGCCCGGATTTCAGTTCAGGGTTGATAAAAACCAGGCCCAGGTCGAACAGGTCAATGCTTAGGGTAACCTGCGGCTTAGCCTGAATTTTTTTCCAGGCGGCCAGCATTTCCGCCGACCAGTAAATATCGTCGAAAACCGCCACCCCTGTGGCGCTCAGATGCGGCAAGCACTGCTCGAAATAAGCCAACGTAGCTGCTTCTTGGTGGTGGCCATCAAAAAAAATAAGGTCCCATGGGTCGTGCCGGCGAAGCGCCTGATCCAGCGACTGTTGAAACGGTCCGTTGAGCAGGGTACAATTTTTCTGTAAACCCAAAATTTCGAGGTTTGTAGCAGCGACATGCGTGTAATCCGGGCTCCCCTCCAGGCTCACCAGCTGCGCGCTACGCGCTCCGGATGCCAAGTACATGGCGCCGATCCCAACCGAGGTGCCCAATTCCAGTATCTGCCGAGCTTGTAGCAACTGTGCCAGACGGAATAGCCAGCGCCCTTGCCGTGGACTGCTCGACGAACGACGCGCCACGCGGGCCAAAGGCACTTGCCGGGCAAGGGGCTGCCGACCGGCCGGGGTGCTGCTGTAATCGATGAGCCCTAAAGAAACCTTGCTGCGGAGCATTCTGGCGCGTATGGCTTCGATATCGTCAAAAGCATAGTACCAGCGCCGGTCTTCCAGAACAGCGCGCGCCAGCTCGAACGCGAAGGGAGCGTGCAACTGATATTGGGTATCGGCAGCCAAATAGAAACCCGGGAAATGAAGCGCCTGGCGCCAGTTAATCTCCAAAACAGAAGAGCTGAAAGGTTAAAAACGGGGGGTGAAAATACAATGCTTTAACGGAGATCGTATCGAAAGCCGGCCGAAACGTTAAGGGGGAAGGCAAAGGTTAAGAAAACATTAAACGGAAAAACAACGAAGCATGGGCGCGGGCACTCGCCGTTTTAGCCGGGAATTTTTTAAAACAAAACGCTGACGCCATGTTTTTCATCCGCTCCTGCTTTTCCGCCTTCGTTTTTTCCCTCCTGATTTCTAGCGCTGCTGCACAATCGTATAAAACTGCCGCCGGCATCCGTGTCGACAACGGCGTTCAACTCACCGTTCAACAATACTTGTTTAACAACTGGACCGCCGAAGGCATCCTGCACACCGCTGTCGGCTCGGAAAATCTCGGCCTGACCCTGCTGGCGGAAAAACACCAAAAGGTACTTTTCCGCAGTACGAATCTGTACGGCGGCGCGGGCGTTCACTATTATTGGATGAACGAACCCCGGCCAACTGAGGCGGAAACCGCTAATAATGTTTTCGGACTCTCCTTCATCGGCGGCGCCGAAATCTCCCTGGGCCGAATCAACCTGGCTATCGATTGGAAGCCGGAACTGCACCTGAACGGATCGGAAAATGTATTCGACTGGAATGGCGCTTCCGTATCGGTACGGTATATTTTTGCCAAACGCGAACGCCGGAAAATTAAAGACTGGAAGGTTTGGGACGCTTTTGGCAAGGGAAAGAAAAAGTAGTCCTTTCGCCTGTAAACACATCCCGGGTTTTCTGCCTGAAAGCCCGGGATGTCGTTTTTTTACCGGACAAATCCCGACCTTCGCCGCATGGAATTCGGCAAACTCCCTTCCGTCGACTCGGTAGACTTCACCCTCCCACCTGAACCCAACTCCAATGCCGACTTCATGCGCCGCTTTCCGGCCAACAAAGATCGCCCACAAATCTTTCTGGGGGCAACAGGCTACAACATGCGTGCCTGGGTAGGCAAATGGTACCCAGCGAAGGCCAAACCAGCCGATTACCTCCGGCACTACGGCGCCCAATTCAACACCATCGAACACAATACCACCCACTACCGCATTCCCGACCTTGCAACCATTGAACGTTGGCGGGAGGAGGTCCCCGATGATTTCCGGTACTGCCCAAAAATTCCGCAAACGATCAGCCATGCTCGCGACTTGGGGCTGAGCGGGCCCGAGATTGGCATGTTTTGCCAGGCTATCCGCCCGCTTGGCGCCAAGTTGGGCTGTTGCTTTTTACAATTGCCACCTTACTTCAAAGAGGAGCAGGTGCCGGTTTTGGAGCGGTTTCTGCGCGTTTTCCCGCACCGGGAAATACCCCTGGCCGTGGAAGTACGCCACGAATCGTTTTTTCAGCCCAGCCCGGCCAGCGCATATTTTTTTCAACTCCTTGAAAATGAAGCCGTGCCAGCCGTGATCACCGATGTGGCCGGCCGGCGCGATGTATGCCACATGCGGCTGACCAGCCCTTGTACGATGATCCGCTTTGTTGGGAACGGACTGCACCCGACCGATTTCAGCCGGCTGGATGCCTGGGCCAACCGCCTGGCTGTCTGGTTCGGGCAAGGGCTTCGATCGGTTTATTTTTTTTGCCATGAACCCGACAATTTGCTGGCGCCAGAACTGACCGCCTACGCAGCAACGGCGTTTTCTACTGTTTTTCCCAGGGCAATTTTACGCGGCCCCAAACCGGAAGCCCTACCCCCACAGCAAGGGACACTGTTCTGAAAAAACGGGGATAGCATGTTTTTTTATAGTTTAATTCCTGCTGTTCAAGCGTGGATATACAGGCGAATTTGCATTTTTGCCCTGTACCAACCTCACCAAAAAGTCAAACCCGATTATGAATAACGTACCCTACATCCACCGCGATATATCCTGGTTATCGTTCAATTACCGCGTTTTGCAAGAGGCCAAAGACCCCGCGGTTCCCTTGCTGGAACGATTGAAGTTTTTAGCGATCTACTCGTCCAACCTCGACGAGTTTTTTCGCATTCGGGTGGCCAACATTCGCAACCTGAAAAAGGTGGGTAAAAAAACCAAAGCCGAACTTGACTTTGTGCCGCGCGAATTGCTCAAAGAGGTGCACCGCATAGTCAACCAGCAGCAAGAAGAGATTTCCCAAATTTTTGAAAACCAGATCGTTCCCGAGCTCCGCAAACACAACATTTACATCCTCCGGCGTCTGGATCTGAATGCGGAGCAAAAACTGTTTGTAGAAAGTTATTTTCAAAACAACCTGTTACCCTTTGTAATGCCGGTATTGTTGGTCAAACAACGCATCCGGCCCTTTCTAGCCAACGCACACCTTTACCTGGCAGTAAACCTGCGCCAACGAAAAAAGCCTTTGGCTACCAATGAGTATGCGCTGGTAAAAATCCCTTCCGATCAGTTGCCCCGCTTTATCCAGCTGCCGGCTCAAAACCACCGGCACCACCTCATTTTGCTGGATGACATCGTCCGCCACTCCGTGTCTTTTTTGTTTCCTGGCTACGAAATTCAGGACACCTATTCCATCAAACTCACCCGGGATGCCGAACTGTACATTGACGACGAGTACTCCGGCGATTTGGTACAAAAAATAAAATCCAGCCTGGCCAAACGGCAAGTAGGGCCGGCCAGCCGATTCGTGTACGACCGCGAAATGCCCGGACATCTGTTGGAGTACCTGAAAGAAACCTTTGCCTTGGGGAAAAACGACATGCTACCGGAGGGCCGGTACCATAACAATTTCGACTTTTTCAAATTTCCCGATTTCGGGATGCACCATTTGAAAAACAAAACCTTGCCTCCACTCCCCCACCCCAACCTGCACGATACCGCCGACCCATTTGGAGTAATTCGCAAAAAAGACCAGATGTTGCATGTACCTTACCAATCCTACCAGGCGGTGGTCAACTTTTTCGAACATGCCGCTCTCGACCCCAAGGTGACCCACATCAAGGTGATTTTGTACCGCGTAGCCAAGCGCAGCAAAATCCTGGAAACGCTTATGGAAGCAGTCCATCAAGGCAAGCAAGTTTCGGTTTTTGTCGAAATCAAGGCCCGCTTCGACGAGGCTGCCAACCTGGAATGGGGGGAAAAACTGGAGCGTGCCGGCGTGCGGGTGCACTACTCTTTTCCTGGAGTTAAGGTGCATTCTAAGTTGGCGCTGATTCGCCGGATGGAACATGGAAAACCACGACTATACAGTTACCTGGGCACGGGAAACTTCCATGAAGAAACCGCCCAGATATATTCCGACTTTGGCATTTTCACCGCCGATCCGCGTTTGACCTCAGAGGTCAGCTCTGTTTTCGCCTTTTTGGAAAACATCAAACCACCCAAGAAGGATTTTGAACACTTGCTGGTCGGAAAATTTAACCTGCGGCCCGCCCTCGACGAATTGATCGACTACGAAATCGCCGCTGCGAAACAAAACGAACCAGCCTACTTTATCCTGAAAACCAATAGCCTGGAAGATAAAGCGATCATCAAAAAACTTTACGAAGCATCACAAGCGGGCGTCAAAATCCAACTGATTATCCGCGGCATTTGCTGCCTGGTACCCGGAGTGCCCGGCTTAAGTGAAAACATAGAAGTGATCAGCATCGTCGACCGGTACCTCGAGCACAGCCGGGTGTTTATTTTTCATCATGGCGGCGAGGAGCGCATGCTGATGTCGAGCGCTGATTTGATGCAACGGAATTTAAGCTTCCGGATCGAAACGGCTTTTCCCATTTACGACCCCGAGCTTCAACAAGAAGTGCGCGAGTTGATCCAACTGCAACTCGAAGACAATGTAAAAGCGCGCATCATCGACCAGGAGCAGAAAAATGAATATCGGCGCGGCGCGAGCGACATACCCGTCCGATCGCAAATCGAAACCTATTACTATTTCAAACGAAAAACAGATTTGCCCTCCGTTTCCCAGTCCGGCTGACTTTTTTGAAAAAATTTCAAAATAATCTTGTCGGTTTCAAAAGCGGGCTGCTATCTTTGCACCCGCATCGGGACAACGGTTCCACAGAAATTAATTTGCGGAAATAGCTCAGCTGGTAGAGCGCAACCTTGCCAAGGTTGAGGTCGCGAGTTCGAATCTCGTTTTCCGCTCCAGAGAAGCCCACGCACTGCGTGGGTTTTTCATTTGTACACCCTACATTTGTTGCGTATTTGCAGGCGCCCGGGTGGTGGAATGGTAGACACGCAGGACTTAAAATCCTGTGACCGTTGAGGTCGTACGGGTTCGAGTCCCGTCCCGGGCACCCCTACCTCGAGGCTGTTCCATCACCGGCAGCCTCTTTCTTTTTCCCGGCGCCCTTTTTCCTAAAAATTTACGTTTACCGGTTTTAATAACCCGTAGCATCGCAATGGATAACACGTTTTTTCAAAAACTTACTGGCCACCTTTCTCTAGCCGCACTTCCTGTCCTACTAATACCATTTAACCTTTGTGCGCAAAGCAGGAGTCTGTTGCCAAACAAAAATATCAGCTGGGCGGCGGAAGTTACAGCAGACTACGAACTCAACCCTGCCTACAACATCAAACTGGAAACAGAGCAAAACCTGCTGGAAATTGTCCGATTTACCAACCCCCGCGAGCAAAACGGCCTTTTCCCTGATTCGGAAAATAACCTCCCATATTATTTTAGCCAACAGATTTTTCATGCCATCAAAGACGGCGCATTTGCCTGTTACGCAGATGCCGAGCTCAGCCATTTGCTTGGAATGGAGGAAATAAATGCCCGGTTCAATTGGCGCGACAGTACGCTTGCCGACCAAGGCTTCATTGCTGAAAATGAATTTGGCCCGGAGGCCTTCGTGACATTTCGCGCGCGGCAACTACTTTTTTACGACAAAAACACCCGTCGCTTCGGCCTGCAATTGCTGGCGCTGGCGCCTATCCCCTGGACGCTCGGGGCCGAAGGCGAGCTTCGGGAACACCCGCCCTTGCTCTGGATCAAAGCGCCGCCGCTGCAGCGCAAACAACAGGGCCGGCTATACCGCCATGCCAATTACCTGGTTCAAACCAGAACCATGGAAAACAGCCCCATACCGGCTCAATGTGCTGCCCTGAAAGGCAGTTTTGATATCCGTGCCTGGGCTGCAGCCGAAGTGGCCAAGCCGAGTCATACGGTGCTTTCTGTCAGCGATTTTGCGCCCCTCCGCCAAGCGGTTTTGGAAAAACAGATTTACACTGCCGATACGCTTTCCACCATCAACCCGGAAGGGATTTCCGTTATTGATCGAATTATTCAAAACAACGCCTTGGAGCAGGTGGAGAAACTCCGGCTGGTTCAAAACTGGTATTACGACGAACGACAACGGCTGTTTTTTTGCCGGTTGATTGCCGTGGCTCCTATGGCTACTATTCAGGCAGCGGGCGGCTTGTTTGAGTTTGACAAACCTTTGTTTTACATCAAGTATTAGCCCCGGAATTACTCTAACAACTTCAAATACCCCGCATCTACCCGGGCGCCCAAACGCTGCGCCGCCCGGGCGTTTTCGAGCGCTTTGCTTTTTTCGCCCAACATGAAAAAACAGCGGGAGCGATTCAAATAATAGCCCCCGTCTTCCTTAATGGATAACGCGCGTTCGAAATCGGCCAGCGCTTCGCGGTATTGTTGTTTGGCATTGAACAGCACAGTACCCCGGCCGTTGAGCGCATCCGCCAGTTCCGGGTCAATTTGCAGGCAGCGGTTGTAATCAGCCAGCGCTTCGTCGTAGCGTTTTAGCCGCTCGTAAGCTGAGCCCCGGTTCAGGTATCCTTTTTTATCCGCCGGACGCAGGTCTACCATTTTGGAGGCGTCCTCCAGCGCATTCTCGTACTGCCCAAACTGCAAGTAAATAATACTGCGCACATCGAGCGAGGCGAAATGGTCGGGCCGGGTTTTTAGAGCGGCGTTGCAGTCAGCCAAGGCTTTTTCCATCAATGCTTTTGACTGGTTTGCACTAGCCGGCAGCAACGCCTGGGAATAAAAATAATTAGCCCGGTTCGAATGGGGTATCGGGGTGCCGGGGTATCCTGAAATGGCATCTGACCATAAGGTTTCGCTGTTTTGCCAAACGTGAACGCGCTGCCGTGTCAATACCCCGAAGGCCAATGCCAGTGCCGCCGGCAAAACCCACCAAGCTCTTTTACTAATTTTTTCCTGAATACCAACTGCCAAAGCAAAGGCCAAACCAATGTATGGCACATAGGTATACCGCTCCGACAACAGGGTATTTCCTACCGTTATCAATTGCAGCACTAAAACGAGGTTAGCCAAGTAAAAAAGCGCGCCAAAAACCAAGGCCCTGTTATTTCTGAAATACCAAATTCCACCGGCCACAAGCAGCACAGCCAATGGCGCCGCCTGCGCCGCCCAGCCCAGCGCCCCGGGCTGTGGGAATGGGTGAAACGCCGATAATTTTAGCGGTACAAAAAAATAACCCGCGTACGCCACGAGGTTGTAGCAGGCAAAAAAGAACCGGTCGAGCAGTGAAAACTTTTCAATAGACACCAGCGCTTTTTCCGACTGAATCAACAGGGTCAATATCCCGAAAAACACCGACAGTGCCAGAAACGGGATTTTTTCCAACCAAACCTTGGCAAACCTGAATGATCGCTGCTTCCAGTAATCCAACAGCAACAAACCAAGCGGCAGAACAATGGCCGCCGGTTTGGAAAGCAGTGCCAGAACAAACAGCGCCAGGCACCAGAAGTAGTCTTCCCGCCGCGCATCGACCAAATACGACCAATAGCGGATCAATGCGAGCAAGTAAAACAAGGTGTATAGCAAATCCTTGCGCTCCGAAACCCAGGCGACCGATTCCACGTGCATGGGATGCAGGGCAAACACCGTAGCCGTAAACAAGCCCACCCATTGATGCTTCCCTGAAATCAACCGGGCAAAATGATACACCAGAACGGTGTTGGCCAGGTGCAGCAAGCCATTGAAAAGCAGGTAGGAAAATGGATTCAAGCCGGAAATCTGGTAATTGAAAGCCAGCGACAAAACCGTCAGCGGGTGGTAATTCGACACCACTGGCTCGGTAAAAATTCCAAGCCAGTCCGGCCCGCGCAACAAAGCATTGTTCACTACGTAGGCTTCGTCGTCCCAGTTGGTAAACTGGTGTTGCAACATGGGCAGGTAAACTACTGCCGTTAGAGCCAACAACAAAGCGACCGGCCAAACCGGAGTGGCGGAATGCACAGGGGCAGCACCAATGAGCTGCCCCTGCGACCGGCCTGAGCCTGATTTTTGAAAAGTTTTTTTCCGCTTGGACATGGCCACGAAAGTAGAAAAAATTTCGGGCTAAAGTTACGCGACGCCTGCCTATCAAGCGGCGGTAGCCAAGCAGTGGGGTATCAGAATTTTTTTAACTCTTTCATTCGCTCCTCGAGTTCCAACTCATCGCCCGGAGCATAGCCGGTGTGCTCAAAAACGATATTGCCCGACTGGTCGAGCAAGATGGTATAGGGCACCGAAGCCACATTGGCAGCTTGCTGAAACTCCTTGTTGTAGTCGTGTAAGATGCGGTATGTCCAGCCTTTTTGTGCTACCATAGCCGGCACCTTGGCAGCCGTCCGCGGATCGTCAACGCTCACAGCCACCAATTCCATTCCGTAGGTCTTTTGCCAGTCTTCGTAGTAATCCATGATGGCGTCCAATTCTTTTTTGCAAGGCGAACACCAGGTAGCCCAAAAACTGATGACTGTGATTTTACCGGATTTGCCCAATTCCTGGACATTCAGCGCATGGCCGTCCATGGTTTTGACCTGTGCAGAGGGGAGCGTTTTAATTTCTTGGGAAAATGTCGTCAGGCTAAGCAGGCAGGCTGCCAATGCGAACAGCGTTTTTTTCATTTGTTAAAATTCAAGTTAAAAATGGTGAAAAGCGCTGCGAAAATAAGGCATAAAACTTCCGGCCGGGGCTGATTAACGTCCGCTTAACGGAAAATAGCACAGCAAATCCCTCAATGCCGGTCTGGACAAGGGGGGCCATCGTCTGTTTTTCCGTTGCAATCATTATCCAATCCGTCGCATAATTCCGGAGCGCCAGGATAAACAGCAGGATTGGCGTCGTCGCAGTCTTCAAAACTCAAAAAACCATCGCCGTCGCGGTCCCGGTAAAAATAAGTTTTAGCAAAATTGAAGGCTGCAACGCCCGTTTTGTCGCCAATTAACCGTCCCGGAATATCCTCGAACAAGGTGTTCGTTCCCGCCCAGATACGGGACAAACTCGCCTGGTCGGCAGCATCGCGGTAGGTAGCCCATTGCAAGCGGATATCGACGCCGGGACCTTTTTCCTGGGATAAAAAATTACTGTTGGCCGCCACTTCAAACGCGCCAAGTCCTCCGGGGAAATAGCCATCTCCGGTCAGCAGCGTCAACACTTCCGATGCAGCATGCGAAAACACCGCATGTTCCGAAACATAACCTGCATAAGGCGGCGAGACAAACGTTTTGGACTGAAAAGGCAGCCAGTTTTCGGCGAGCATCCACCCTACCCCATTCGAATGAGCCGTCGAATCGGTGGGCGAAACGGGGCCTCTCCAGGCGTAAAATTTTAATTTGCCTACATTTTCACGTTTAGGGCCAGCCAAAGGGTCGCCTTTTTTTACCAACTCGATCCGACCCGGCGTCAGCGGCAAACCAGCGGGGTGATAATGCGGCAAACCCGGATCGGTACTTTGGCCCAATTGGGCCAGAAAACGCAAGGCCGAAACCGGACGGATACTGTTGTACCGGCTTTTTATACTCCAAGCTGCAATGGCCGCGTCGTGCAAGGCGCCGCCCAGAACGAAGTAAGCCTTGACATCCCATTCCAAATCGCTTAACAAGCGACCTTTTCCGTTGAATTTTTTCGCCAAGCCAGGTTGGTCGCTGATGTAATTTAATATGGTAAACCACTGCCCGGCCGCAGTTTCCCGGTTTGGCCCTTCTGCCCAAAATTGGGCCGCCACCCGGACAAATTCTCCCCTCGGCGTCAACTGGGGCGCATACGGCTGGCCCGTGCGCGGATTAACCGGATGGCCAGCGCCGTTGTCGCGGCCGGTTTCCAGATTTAAAAAATCGCGCAACGCCGGCAGGTTTTGCGGATAGCCCTGCAAGTTGCCTGTTTTGCCCGGCGACACGTCCCAAACCACGCCGTCGGCAGGGTCGAGCAGCGCTGAAAATACCGCTGTCAGGGCAAAATTCCAGCGGTAATCGTGGGTAGTGCCGCCGGCTTTTAGGGTGTCCAGACGCGGGAGGAAAGTAGTGCCGGGGTCGTGAAACACCCAATATTGTTGGGCGCCAAATTGGTAAACGGTTCTGTCGCGGCCTGTCAGTGCGAAGGGCTGCACGCGCCCCCAATCGGGGCATTGAAACGTTTGAACAGTGGTCACCTGGCGGCCGCTGGGATCGGTAGTGCCGTCGTATTCGATAAGCGGTTTTCCACCACACCGGCATTCGGCCATCGGGTGGCCGTCGAGGTCGATAGCGGCGTTGACCTTGAGCGCTTGCCAGCGGTTGGGGTCGAGCAGGCTGGGATTACCGGCTTGAGAAATATCCAACGGCGGGTTGATGGCGCGGTAGCTGTCGCTGCGATAATTACTGGTTTCGTTGATTTTATCCGCGCGGCCCATTTGCAGGATACACTGCGCCAGATAATTCCCCAATGCTGCAGGAGACCCGGAACTGTAGTCGGTGGAATGATCGCGGTAATCGTATCCGTGTTTATCCATCACTTCCTGAAAACGACTCAGCGCGCCGCCGCTGTTGGGCGAATGGGTAAACCGCGCGGTGAGTAAGCGGTACGCTGCGAAGCTCATGGCTTCTTTCTGTGCCGCTTCGCGGTCTGTGGGCACCGGTATTTCTTTACACGGGCAGGTAAATTCTGCTACGGTTTTGCCAAGTAAGTAGGTTTCGGCTTCGGGGTCGTAAGCGGCCCAACTATCGTACAACGCCAGGGAAAAATGGAACAAGTTACGCGCTTGCACTGCCGGGCGGGCGAGGTCTTCCCCAATGGCTTGAAGCATGGCTTCGTTCCATTCGCGCGCTATGGTATGATTTTGGCCTGCCAGTACGTTTGCCCCAAACATACATCCGAAAAACAGGTACAGGGAAACGACGCGAGGTTTACGCAGGTAAATAATTGATTTAGCCATCAAAAATACATTTATTACGGCACGCACAGCCGCCTCAGCGTCAGGCTATCGCCATAAAACACATTAAAATCCACCGGTTCGTTGATCCCACTGACCGTCCCGCGGTCGCTGTGTTGCCAGAAGTGCCATTTACTGTCGTCTGGCATGGTCAGATCGGCTACATGGTAGTGCGCAATCCAGAAGCAATAAGGCTTGAATGCCTCCTCGTTGGCAAAGTGGTTTTTGTAAAAATCGCGGTTGGTATACACGATGGGTTTGTAGCCCAATTCCCGCTGAAGTGCCTGAAGCATATCCAGGGTATATTTTCGCACTTGTTCGCGGCTCATCCTCCGCGACTCTTCCACATCGACCACAGGCGGCAAATCGCCGGATTGCAGGCGGACAGTCCGGGCAAAATGCCGAGCCTGCATACGCGGGCTGACATCGGGCAAAAAATAGTGGTAGGCTCCGCGGATAATGCCGTGTTTTCGGGCGTTTTTCCAGTTGTAGTCAAACCAACTGTCCTGCATCCAACTCCCCTCGGTAGCCTTGATAAATGCAAATTGCACGCGCACGTCGCCCACCTGCATGGCGGCCACCCGCTGCCAGTCAATACGGTCCTGGTAGCGGCTCACGTCAATACCGTGCACCTGATAGTTTGAAGGGATACGAATACCGAATTCCCGATATTCTTTATAGTGAAACGGATAGTCGAATATAGAAAAAACATAGTAGCGGATGGTCGGGCTCATCCACATAGCCAAGCCGAGCAAAACCAGCAACGCCGGAAGCAGGTTTTTTCCCCGCCGGGATCTTCGCCGGCCGTACCCCGGCGGAAAAATCAACCATTTATTCCATCCAGAAGATGCCATTCGCAACCGCAGGAATTATTCGCCTTTAAAATTCGGCGAGCGTTTCTCCAAAAAAGCGGCTACGCCTTCATGGTAGTCGTGCGTTTCGCCGGCTTGAGTTTGCAAAGCGTCTTCCACCTGGAGCTGAGCAAAAAAATCGTGGGAAAAAGCCTGATTCAGCGCGCGCTTGGTTAAGCCCAGCCCCTTTGTTGGCATTTTTGCCAGGGTTTCGGCTATTTGGAGGCTGTCGGCAGCGAAACTGTCGTCGGAAAACACTTTCCAGATCATGCCCATGGAGGCGGCTTCGGCAGCCGATATTTTGTCGGAAAGCATCATGAGCGCAGTGGCGCGTTGAAGCCCCACGAGGCGGGGCAGCGTCCAGGTACCGCCACTATCGGGGATGAGGCCGATTTTTGAAAATGCCTGGGTAAAACTGGCCGATTCGGCTGCCACGGTAATATCGCAAGCCAGGGCAATATTGGCGCCCGCCCCGGCAGCTACACCGTTTACCGCTGCAACAACGGGTTTTTCCAAAAGACGAATGGCGCGCACCATAGGATTGTAGCCGGTGGAAATTATTTGGTTGAGCGAAGGGCCATGGGGGTCGGTCACTTCCTGCAAATCTTCGCCGGCACAAAAAGCGCGACCCGAGCCGCTCAAGTAAACTGCCCGGATAGCGGGGTCGTTTTTGCACGATTCCAGGGCTACCAGAATTTCCTGGCGCATGGCATGGTGCATGGAATTGAATACTTGCGGGCGGTTAAACACAATCCGTGCGACCGCGTTTTGAACAGAAAAAAGAATATGTTCAGGCATAAGCAAATCGAAAACCGTTTGATGAACGGCCGCAAAGATACTGCGAATGCCGGCCCAAATCCTGGAACCGCCTGAATTTAGCGGCGGGTAGCCACGGTTTTAATACCCTGAACGAGCCGGTCGAGTTCGGGTAGCGTAGTGTATACATGCGGCGTCACCCGCACGCCGTCGATGTTTTCCCATTTAATAGCAACAGTATGAATTTTATACAAGCGATAGAGTTCCTCGGATATGGATTGACCGCTGAGGCCATCCAACCCAAAACAACCAATAGCGCAGCCCCAATCGGGGTGTAGGGAGGTATAAAATTTAATCCCGGGAATATCCTGAACTTGTTTCATCCAGTAGTTTTTCAAAAAATGCAAACGCTGCTGTTTTCGGGCCGAACCGATGAGCTGGTGCAGGTCGAGCGAATAGCCCGTCGCCATTTCCTGTGGAAAGCTCCGAGTTCCCAGGCTTTCAAATTTTCGGATGTTGTCGCCATCAGGCACATCGTTCGACAGTAAGGCCCACACTTGTGCGATTTTCTCCTTTTTGATCCAAAGCAAACCATTTCCGAATGGCGCACAGAGCCATTTGTGCAGGCTAGTGCCGAAATAATCGGCGCCCAGTTCCGGAATTTTGTAGTCGACCAAAGCAAAAGAATGCGCTCCATCGACTACCACCTCGATGCCCCGGGCGTGTGCGGCATCGGCAATTTGCCGAACGGGTAATATTTGGCCGCACCAATTGATGACATGCGTCAGATGGACTACCCGGGTTTTTGATGTAAACTTTGCGGTATAGGCAGCGGCCAAAGCAGCTGCGTCTTCACTGGGAAGGGCCAAATCAACCCAAACCAACCGGATACCATCGCGTTTCTCGCGCTGTTTCCAGGCATTCATCATATTCGGGTAATCAAATTTCGACAACACCACCTCATCACCTGCCTTCAGGTTAAGTCCGAAGATGATGGTATTAAGCGCCTCGGTAGCATTCCTGTTGAGGGCTATTTCCTCCGGATCGGCGCCGGCTAATGCTGCCAGATTGTTGCGCAATGGCTCGCGGTCATGATCTAAAATTCGCCACATATAATACGAGGGCGCTTCGTTGCACATCCGGTTGTAGTAGTCGAGCGCATCAAGCGCGGCACGCGGCGCCGGGCTCACACCGCCGTTGTTGAGATTGATCAGGCTGGGACTACAGGCATAAGCCTGGCGGATTTGGCGCCAGAACTCTTCCTCCGTGGTGGGGTCTTCTAAACTTTTAGCGCTTCCGGTTCTGCTGGGAAGGCCCACTGGGAATGCGGCCTGTACATTGGGATGCAAAGCCATACCGCCGAGCAAGGCGGCAGTTTGACGAATAAAACTCCGACGGTTGGTCATGTTGTTTTTTTCTCAAAGAAAATTGAATTCAGGCAAATCGCAGGCGTTTTACTTAAAATTCTGTTAAGTAGCCAAAGGAAGGGTTCCTTGCAAAAGGTTTGTTCGTACTAAGTGCACACACAAACAAAAATTAGTTTTATCCATGATGAAGAAATTCGCATTATCCGCTTTCCTGGTGCTGTTTGCCGCTTTGATAGCAATTGCACAATCCGATCCGCAAGCACGCCCGTCAGCCAAACCTTCTCCTGCCAACAAAGCCGCAAAAGTTGAAACGGCTCAACCCAAAGCTGACCCGACAAAAGTAGAGCATGCCGAAGAGCGCTCAGATGGCGCCGCATTCAGCGGCCGAGGTAAGGGTGGAGAAAAAGGTAGCGTCGAAAAAGGTAAGCGCGGCAAGGGCAAAGCCAAAGGCCACCATAAAAGCAAGCATAAAGGCAAAGGCCAAAACAAGCAGAAAGGCCAGGGCGATGACGATGACAACGGCTCCTCCCGACGAGGCTCAAAAACGGAGCCCGGCCCACGTGGCGACGAAGGCCCCGCCGGCCGGCCGGCGGGCGGCACGATGAAAACGCGCAGGCCGCAGTCAACCGAGCCCGCAGAAGCTCCTGCCGGCACGAAAAAACCCGAAACGACCCGCGGGCGTAAGCCCGGCGACAAGCCCACACCGGGCACCGAAATCAAGCGGGAAAAGCAACGCGGCTAATTCAAGCGTCCATAAAAACAACAGCCCTGCACCGGACTACCGGTCGCAGGGCTGATTTTTTTCAGATCAGTAATTTCAGATCAATCAGCTAGTTCCATTTCAATCTGCCGTTTGGTCAAATCGACCGCTGTCACTCTGACCTGCACGCGATCGCCCATTCGAATGGTTTTGCCCGAGCGGCGCGCCTTTGCCCGCAGGTTGCCATCTTCTACTACATAGGTATCATCCAGTAATTTGAACTCCACCAAACCCTCGGCCAGCGAGCCTGGCAGCTCGACAAAAAAGCCCCGTTCGATCATGCCGCTCACATAACCTTCAAAGGTCTCCCCCAAGTGCCGGCGCAGCAACTCGGCTTGTTTGTATTTGATGCTTTCCCGCTCGGCGTCTGCGGCTTTTTTTTCTTGAGTGCTGATGTGTTTGCATTGCTCCTCCAACTTGGTTTTGTCGGCCCGATAGGTTTGGCCATCGAGGTTGCGCTCGAGTAATCGATGCACCAGCACATCGGCATAGCGCCGTATAGGCGAGGTGAAGTGGGCATAATGCGAAAAACCAAGTCCATAATGGCCGATATTTCCGGTACTGTACACCGCTTTTGCCATCGTTCGGATGGCTAGTGGCTCCAATACCTTGAGGCGTTCGTCTTTTTGCGCGGCTTTCATCAGCGCGTTATACGACTGCGCGATCTGACCTGGCGTGCTGACTTTCATTTTATGGCCCATTTCTGCTGCGAAACGGGCAAATTCAGTCACTTTTTCCATATCAGGCAAATCGTGTACCCGGAAGACGAAAGGGATTTCACGTTCTGCCGCGGCTTTGCGTTCGATGTAAAGCGGCACCTCTTTGTTGGCCAACAACATAAAGTCTTCAATGAGCAAATGGGCGTCTTTTCGCGCTTTGACATAGGCTTCGATCGGAGTACCGTCTTCTGCCAGCCGGAAACGCACCTCGTCGCTATCGAACCCGATAGCCCCATTGCGCTCGCGTTCCTTGCGCATGGTTTTTGCCAGCCGGTTGAGCGTTTTAACCGCCCAGTCGAGTTGTGGATAAATACGCAATTGTTGTAAGCCTTCACCAGGGTTGCCCTCCAGAATTGATTGTGCTTCTTCGTAAGAAAACCTTTTGTCGGAATGAATAACCGTTTTCCCAAACCATCGCGACACGATTTTTTCATTGGTATCAAAAACAAATACGGCGGAAAAGGTCAGCCTGTCTTCGTAAGGCACCAATGAACAAAGGTTATTCGAAAGTTTTTCTGGTAGCATGGGGTTTACCCGGTCAACCAAATACACACTGGTGCTGCGCCTAAAGGCTTCCTCGTCGAGTACCGTACCGGGTTTTAGAAAGTGCGTGACATCGGCAATGTGAACGCCGACTTCAAGTTTGCCATCGTCGAGTTTGCGGATGCTGAGCGCATCGTCAAAGTCTTTAGCGTCTTCCGGGTCGATGGTCATCGTCAACACTTCGCGAAAGTCGCGCCGCCGTGCGATTTCCTGAGGCGAAATTGTTTCCGGAATCGCATCGGCCTGCGCGATGGCTTCGTCGGAATGAATGAGTTCGAAGCCAGCGTTGATCAGGATTTTTTTCATCTCAAAATCATTCCCCCCCACGGCGCCAAGGGTTTGCGTGACTTTGCCGATCGGCACCCGGCCTTTGCCTTCCTGCCAATCGGTGACGCGTACCACCACTTTTTCACCATCTTTGGCATCAGCGCAGGCTTCCAATGGCAAATAAATGTCCACCGGCATATTGGGGTTATCGGGTAAAAGCAGTGCGTACTTTCGGCTTTTTCGGATAGTTCCGATAAAAAACTCATTGGCGCGCCGAAGTACTTTCAGGATTTCACCTTCCGGTTTGCGATCGCGGTGGCCGCGCTTGCGGTAAGCTGGCGGGAATAATAACGCCTCCACCGTATCGCCATTCAAGGCTCCATTGATATACCGTGGCGCGATATACACATCGCTGTCCAATTGATCGGTGACAATGTACGCCGCTCCTGTACGGGTCATATCCACTCGGCCTTCGACTGTTTTCCGTGAGCCGGAGGAGATACGGGGTTGGACGATATCTTTTTTAGGTTTTTTTGCGGCTTTATCTGGCGTTTTTTCTTTTTCGGGGGAAGGTTTGGACACCGTCAGCCGCTCCAGCGCAATGCCAAATTTCCCATCTGCATATTCCCGCACCGAACCGGCATGCACCAGCTGGCGCAGGGCGTGTTGAACGGAATCTTTATTGTTGTCGATGTTGAGAAACTCTGCCAGCTGTCGGGGAGCGAATTGTTTTTTGGGCTGGGTCAGCAGGTACTTAAGCAGTTCAATTTGGAGGTTTTTGGCGGACATTTTTTTGCCGCTCTTTTTCTTCTTTTTGGTCATAGAGTGATTAAATTAAAATAGAAATCTGCCTTATTTTGGCAGGTGCAGTTTATAGCTCGACCACGATCACTAAACATGACCGGCAGGTAAAAAGTTGCTCCAACGTACTTTTGTGAATCTTTTACCTTCCAGCCGGCAACTCGTCCGGCAATATAAACGTTTCTCCGGCATGATGAACCGACATACGTTAAAATATATCTGCCTTTTCATGCTCAGCGGCCTCTTTTTTCACACCGCTACAGCACAAACGGCCGCTCCTGCAGAGAAATCCGATCCACAGGCGAAAAAAGTACTTGACCGGATACGCAAAAAATATGAAAGTTACAAAACCGTCGAAGTGGCGTTTACCCTAACGATCGAAGTGCCCGGGCAACCACGTGATGTGCAAAAAGGAACGGTGGGCCAGGAAGGCGATAAGTTCCGATTGGAGATGGAGCCGCAAATCATCTCCAGCGATGGAAAAACCACCTGGGTATATCTTAAAAAGAACAACGAAATTCAGATTTCCGATACAGAACCGGGCAGCGAAAACGGATTTCTTACGCCGCGCGACTTGCTTAGCCGTTACCAAAAAGGGGACTTCCTTTATGCAATCGTTGATAGAGTGACGGAAAAAGGCGTCGTGCTGACGCAAATAGAATTCAAACCCAAATCCAAAAATTCGGAATATTCCAAATTGCGGGTAAGCATCAACGAAAAAACGGGGACCATCGAAAGCATCAAAGCATTTGCGAAAGACGGCTCCCGGTATACCTTCCAAATTACCCGCCTTAGCCCGAACAAATCGTTTCCCTCCGGCCATTTTCAACTCAAACCTGCCGACTTTCCCGGCGCCCAGGTGGAAGATTTGCGGATGTAGTAAAAAATGAGTCATGCGAATCAGGGGCAAATCGCCTAACAACTTAAACATGAGTCATCCCAAATTTTTCAGGGAATCCAGACAACCGGATTGCACGCTGTGACAAGATTTTTTCGACAGGATGAACAAGATTGATGGTTTGGCCGGCTTTGCCGGCTAAACCATCGAAGGCGGCTCTGCCGCCTTTACAAAATCCTGGAAATCTTGTTCATTCTGTCGAAAACCTATTCGGGCGCTGTTTTTCTATCAAAAATAGAATCTGGATGCCTGTAAAATTCGGGATGAGTCATGTTTGTTATTTCGCTTGCTAACCCAGGGCTAAATTTTAACCCCTGATTCGCATATCTCATCCTGTAATGAGGCTTCTACCAAGATGCCGGCCCTCTGGGCCGTTACGAGGT
>CAZVZH010000010.1:0-47461 GCA_964630705.1 uncultured Saprospiraceae bacterium
GGAAATTGCAGACTTTAAGGAAAACTGGGTAACGAAGCAAGGTCGTTAAACCCAAACATGTTGTACACACACGAGCTCATCTTGCGGCTCCAAACGGCGAGACGAGCACTGTTACCTTCAACTATTTTTACCATGTCATACCGGAAAATTGGCCGACTGGCTGTGTTGGCGCTCATCTGGCTTCCCCTTTCCTGCGGGAAAGATACCGGCCCTAAACAGCCCAACTTCGACCGGGGCGCCATGCTCGAACACTACGCCGACCAACTGATTGTGCCCGCATTTCAGCAATTGAACCAACAGGCGGATTCTTTACTTACGAGCTGGAACCATTTCCGAGCAAAGCCAGACTCCGCGCAGTTGGGCCAGCTGCGGGCGCAATGGTTCGCTACCGCACTGGCTTTCGAGTCAGCCAATGCTTTCAATTTTGGCCCTGTTGGAGAGCAGGGAACGCTAAAAAGTCTGGTAGAGGAAATCGGCTTATTCCCGGTCAGCGTTGCCAAAGTAGAGGGCTTCATCGCTACCGGCGACACCACACTCAACAATTTCGACCGCGACAGTCGCGGGCTATTTGCCATCGAATATTTGATTTATGGGACTACGGATAATACTCAAGATGTGTTGCAAGCCCTTCAGGAGCCTACTCGTATGGCCTATTTGGGCGCGCTTTTCAACCATTTGAAACAGCGCGTCGGCTCGATTGTCAGCAACTGGCCGGCATACCGAACAACCTTTATAAAAAACGATGGTACCGACGCCGGCAGCGCAACTTCGTCGCTGTACAACGAATTCGTCCGCAGTTTTGAAAATCTGAAAAATTTCAAAGTTGCCCTGCCGGCCGGCAAACGCGCCGGGCAAACCCAAGCCGAACCGCAGCTGGTAGAAGCCTACTATTCCAAACGTTCGATTCCCTTGCTTGAGGCGCATCTCGCATCCATCGAACGTATTTACGACGGTACGACACTCGCGGGCGCGCCGGGCGCCGGTTTGCGCGCGTATTTGCTCCAGGTGGAAGGCGGCCCAGCACTGGTGAGTGCTACCGAAGCGCAGTGGCAGGCTGTTCAGTCGGCATTCAGCCAGCTTCCTACCAGCCAACCTTTGTCGACGCTCATCCAAAACGGCGACCCGAGCGTGGAGGCGCTTTTTGTCGAATTGCAAAAACACACGCGTTTTTTCAAAAGCGACATGTCGTCGTTGCTCGGTATCGCCATCACCTACAACAGCGGCGACGGAGATTAGGCCATGTGGCGGCGTGTGGTTCAAATTGGCAACTGGCTCGAACAGCCCGTATCGATTGCGCCTCTGGTAAGTTTCCGGGTGGTATTTGGCGCGGTGATGGTGTTCAGCACCCTGCGTTTTTGGTGCCTGGGTTGGATCGAAGAGCATTTTCGCGATACCTCCTTCACGTTTAAATATTTTGGTTTCGAGTGGGTCCAGTTGTTGCCGCCGGCAGGCATGTACGCCCTGCACGCACTCATGCTCCTGGGAGCGCTGGGCGTCATGCTGGGTTTTTTCTACCGTTGGTCGGCCGCTGTTTTTTTTCTTACGTTCAGTTATGCCTGGCTGATCGACCTGAGTTATTACCTCAACCATTACTATTTTATCAGCATCGCGGCATTTTTGCTGATGCTGGCGCCGGCCCACGCCCGGTTTTCGGTCGATTGCTGGCTATGGCCCCGGATACGGAAAACGCAGACGCCGCGTTGGGCGGTAGACATGTTCAAATGGCAGATAGCCGTCGTGTATTTCTACGCCGGACTGGCAAAAATCAACGCCGACTGGCTGCTGGAAGCCCTTCCATTGAAAATATGGGCCCCCGCCAACGACCGCCTTCCCGGCATCGGCTGGCTCTTCGAATGGGCCTGGACGCCCTGTTTGTTCAGCTGGCTGGGCATGTTGTACGACACTACCATCGTTTTTTGGCTGAGTTGGGCGCGCACCCGGCTTTGGGCTTACCTCAGTGTTGTCGCCTTTCACAGCATTACGGGCCTGATGTTTCAGATCGGCGTTTTTCCCTTGGTGATGATGGGCGGAACCTGGATCTTTTTTTCTGAAAAATTCCACGAGCGCCTGCTTGGTTTTTTTGAGAAAAAACACCCGATGCAGTTGCCCGTATCGGCCAAACTACCGCCTGCTACCCCTGGTTGGCTGGTAATGCTGCTCAGCTTGCATTTTGCTTTTCAACTATTGTTCCCCTGGCGCTACCTGCTTTATCCTGGCAACCTGTTTTGGACAGAAGAGGGTTACCGTTTTTCCTGGCGCGTCATGCTGATGGAAAAGGCCGGCACTGCCAGTTTTCTGGTGCGCGACAGCCAAACCGGGCGCGAGGGCAGGGTATTCAACAGCGATTTTCTCTGCAACCACCAGGAAAAACAGATGGCTATGCAGCCCGACATGATCCTGCAATTCGCCCATTTTTTAAAAAAATACTATGCCGAAAGGGGCGTGCACAATCCGCAGGTGCGCGCCGAAGTGTACGTGACCCTCAACGCCCGGCCCAGTCGGCTGCTGATCGACCCTAGTGTCGACCTGACCAAGATTCGAGATAACTGGCAGCCCAAAAACTGGATTTTGCCTTTTGAAAAATGACGCTTGCGATGATAGATTCCCGCCAACTGCTTATAAAATTTTTTGCCCCCGTTTTTTTGCTGGCAACCCTCGGTCCTTTCGCCCGGCTGAGCGCCCAACATACCCTGCGCGGTCGAGTGGCAGACTCCGCAACTACACGGCCGCTGGATGGCGCCCGTATTTTCATTCCGGAGCTCACCCGTAGTACGCTGGCGGATAGTTCCGGAAGTTTTCGCTTTGAAAATTTGCCGGAAGGTAATTTTCAATTGGTCATTTCGCAGCTGGGTAGGATTACCGGCAACTATACGGTGCGTTTGCCTGGGCCTGATACCGTTTTGTACTTTGGGCTAGGGGAAAACACCGAAACCCTTTCAACCGTAACCATCCAGGCCGGGCGGGAAACCGCATTCGATATCCGGCGGCTGCGGGCGGTGGAAGGAGCGGCCATTTACGAAGGGAAAAAAAGCGAAGTCGTCGAGTTGCGCGATTTGAGCGCCAACCTGGCCGCCAACAACCCGCGCCAGATTTACGCCCGGGTGGCCGGACTGAATATTTGGGAAAGCGACGGGGCTGGCCTGCAACTTGGCATCGGCGGGCGTGGGCTCAGCCCCAACCGAACAGCCAATTTTAACACCCGGCAAAACGGCTACGATATCAGCGCCGATGCCTTGGGTTACCCCGAAAGTTATTACACCCCGGCGGCCGAAGCCCTCGAGCGCATCGAAGTGGTGCGCGGGGCGGCTTCCCTGCAATACGGCACTCAATTCGGCGGCATGCTCAATTTTGTATTTAAAAAACCCGCTGCTGATAAAAAAATACACCTGAACAGCCGGCAAACATTAGGTTCTTTCGGTTTTCGGAGCAGCTACAACGAAGTGTCGGGCACGCTGGCGGGGGGCAAATTTTCATACCTGGCTTACTATCAGTATAAAACCGGCGACGGTTGGCGGCCAAACAGCGGGTTCGCGATGCACCAGGGTTTTGCCGCCCTGCGCTGGAAACCGACCGAACGCCTGAGCCTGGGCGTAGAGGCCACTCGCATGCGCTACCTGGCTCAGCAAGCAGGCGGGCTGACGGATGCCTTGTTTGAACAAAACCCGCGCCGCTCCTACCGGGAGCGCAATTGGTTTCGGGTCGACTGGAACCTGCTGGCTGCCACCCTGGATTTCCGCCTGACCGACCGCACGCGGCTGGATGTTCGCACCTTCGGGCTGGTAGCCAGCCGGCAGTCGCTGGGCGTGTTGTCGCCTGTAAATGTGGTCGACTTTGGTCAGGAGCGCGACCTGATCGACGGCCGGTTTCGCAACCTCGGCAACGAGACCCGGCTGCTGCACCGCTACCAACTCCGGGGTCGGGAACATACTTTGGTGTTGGGCGCGCGCTTGTACCGGGGCAACAGTTACACGCGTCAGGGCTTGGGCACGGATGGTTCCGGGCCGGATTTTTTCTACCTCCATCCGGAGCAGTTGGAAAATTCGGACTACCGGTTTCCCAATGCCAATGTGGCGCTGTTTGCCGAACAAATATTTTACCTGAGCGAACGCTGGAGCCTCACGCCGGGCATCCGTTACGAACACATCAAAACCCGGGCGGAGGGCTATTTCAATCAGCGCGTGTACGATGCAGCGGGCAACCTCATCGGTGAAAACCGGCAGGAGGAACGGCAGGTCCGCCGCCGCAATTTCGTTTTACTGGGCCTGGGATTGAGCTGGAAACCAGAACGGGGAGGCGAGTTTTACGCCAACTTTTCTCAAAATTACCGGGCGATCAACTTCTCCGACCTCCGCATCGACAATCCCAACAACCGGGTCGATCCCAACATCGGCGATGAGCGCGGTTATACCGCCGACCTGGGCTGGCGCATGCCCTCCGGCCGCTTGTTTTACGCCGACCTCACCGCGTTTTACCTTGCATACAACAACCGCATCGGACAGGTGCTGCGCTCGGGCGAGCCGCCGCTGTACAATGATTACCGCCTGCGCGCCAACATTGCCGACGCCCGGAATTTGGGGCTGGAATGTTTACTGGAAATGAACTTGTGGGTCCTGTTTCGCCCTTCGGAAACGGCGACCAAACTGTCGGTTTTCGTGAATGCAGCAGTGATCGACGCCCGGTACGTGCATACCGAGGATGCCTCGATACGCAACCGGAAGGTGGAGCTGGTGCCGCCGGTTACCTGGCGAGGCGGGCTGAGTTTCCGCCGCTTGGCATGGCGGGCTTCCTTTATTTGGGCGTATACCGGGGAGCATTTTACCGATGCTACCAATGCGCGGCGCACCGCTTCGGCGGTGAACGGCCTGATTCCAGCCTATGCCGTTGCCGACTTTTCGGTTGGTTGGAAGTGGCGGTTTTTACGGCTGGATGCCAGTTGCAACAACCTGTTCGACGCCCGGTATTTCACCCGGAGGGCAGAAGCGTACCCTGGCCCGGGCATTATACCTGCCGATGGGCGCAGTGTGTTTTTAACGCTGGGGGTGGCGTTTTGAGCAGAAAAAAAAGGAGCCGATCTGAATTGGATCGGCTCCTTTTTTAATTAGATGGCCCAAAAAACTAAGGCTATTGGTTTAGTCTTGTTCAACGTCGGACTTAGCGGCTTTGGAGGCGCAGCAAGCTTTACCGGCGCTGGCGCCTTTGGCGCAGCAGGCTTTGGAAGCGCCGGCGCTGCACGATTTTTTCGTCATTCCGCTGGTGGCTTCTGCCGTGGCGGTTTTCGGAGCGACATTGACAAAGGTATTGGTAGCTTCATCGTAGCGAACGCTGACGAAACGCACATTGCCTTGGGCGTCCGATTCTTTGCGAACGAAAGAAACGGTGCCGTCTTCGTCCATGCGTTTTTCGATGGAAGCATCCGCAGAGGCGGCTTTGTCAGCTTTCATGCAGCAGGCTTTACCAGCGCTGGCGGCAGCAGCTTTTTCATGGCAGGATTGAGCGTTGGCGGCAGCAATGCCCAACACGAAGAAAAACGAGAAGAGAAAAATACCTTTTTTCATAGTGGGAAACAACTTTAAACGTGAGTCAATTACTTGTTTAAAAAGCGGGTACAAATGTATAAAGTAAGCGGGGGAATACAAGCCTTTTGGCAAAAGTTAACAGAAAGCAATTCAGGCATTTCTACTACTTTCGCCACTAAAAGCGGCAAGTAAGATATCATGTCAAAGCGAAAAGTCAAACACCCTGGAAAAAAGTTCGACACCCGCCGGCGCGCTTCGGAACGCAGCTCCGCCGCAAATTCAGGGGCAGGATTGCCAGCCAGCGCCTTAGGCCCGGCTTGGGTAGGCTTGCTGGCGGCAGCGCTCGGGTTTGCGCTGTATATCAACACTTTCGGGCATGTGTATTGTTTGGACGATTATTCGGTCATCAAGGAAAACTGGGTAACCAAGGGCGGATTGAAAAATCTGGGGCTGATGTTCTCCACAGAGTACCGCTTCGGCGCCTGGAATAGCCCGGGATCGCTCTACCGCCCGTTCTCGCTGCTGATTTTTTCGCTGCAATGGCAGCTATCGCCCGACAACCCCTCGGTGGGCCACATCATGAATGCCATCATGTACGGCTGGACGGGCTGGCTGCTCTGGATCACATGGCGGCGGATTTTGGCAGCCTACCACCCGATCGTGCCTGCGCTCGCCGTATTGTTTTTCATAGCCCATCCGGTGCATACAGAGGTGGTAGCCAACATCAAAAGTTTGGATGAGATCCTGGCCTTGTTTTTCTGTACCATTTCGCTCTACGGCATTTGGCGCTATCTGGAAAACGGCCGGAAAAACTGGCTGTTCGGCTCGGTGCTGTCGTACGCGTTCGCGATGTTTTCGAAGGAAAGCTCGATTACCTTTTTGGCGATTTTCCCGCTGACCATGTGGTTTTTCACCAGCCTGCCGCTGAGCCGTATTGGGCGCCTTTCAGCTTGGTTTCTGATTCCGGCGGTGTTTTTCCTGTTTGTTCGCCATCAGGTGTTGAGTGCGCAACCGTACCAGGAAGTGTATTCGGCACTGGACAATTTTATCATAGCAGCCAAAGACAGCACTACCCGCCTGGCCTCGGCATTTATGATGTGCGCGTACTATCTGAAAGCGCTCGTGTTCCCACACCCGCTGATTAGCGACCTGGGTTTTCCGCAAATGAAACCGGTTGGTTTTGGCGACTGGCGGGCGTTGTTCGGCTTTTTCCTGTACGGTGGCATGTTTGTTTGGGCTTTGTTTCAATTGAAAAAAAAGCACGTGCTGGCCTACGGCATTTTGTTTTACCTCATCGGTTTTTCGCTCTTCAGCAACGTGCTCATGTTGATCGGCACTTCCTACGGCGAGCGGGTGTTGTACCTGCCGTCGCTGGGGTTTACCCTTGCGCTGGCCTGGCTGTTTTCCAAAATTTTTAAATTGGAAAACGACGAAACCGTCAGTGCAGCAGATCAGGTGCGCAACCCCGGCGGCAAAGGCGCCCTGGTGTGGGGCCTGGCCGGCGCCATTTTGTTTGCCTATTCAGTAAAAACCTGGCTACGAAACCCGGCCTGGTACACCAGCTACACCCTCTACAAAGCCGACATCCCCAACTCCCCCAACTGCGCCAAACTCAACTACCACCTCGGCATCGAAACCATCAAGGAAGGCATGGTGGAGGAAACCGGACAGGTAACCGACACGGCCTGGGTGAAAAAAGCGATCGATTACCACTCCCGGGCCATAGAGCTGTTCCCGGAATACCACGACGCCTACGGGAGTCGCGGCGTGGCGTATTTCCGGCTGGGGCTCTACGACCTGGCGTACGACGACTACCAGAAGGCGCTCAAACACCGGCCCAACGACGACAAGGTATTGTCGAATCTGGGTTTCATTTATTTCTTGCGGCAGCAGTTGGATTCGGCCGAGGTGGTGTACCGCAAGTCGCTCCAGGTTAATCCGCGTTTCGTCGACGCCCGGCGCAACCTCGGGGCGGTACTGGCCATGAAACGGCAGTTTCCGCAGGCTATCGAGCAGTGGCAGGAAGGCTTGAAATACGAGCCCGAAAACCCGACGCTGCTCCAGTATATTGGCTCGGCCTACAAAGACATGGGGCAGCCCGACAAAGCCCAGCCCTGGCTGGAAAGGGCGGCGGTGGCCCAGCAGATACAACAACAAAAAAAGAAGCAGTAGAGCCGGCGGCTCTGCTCATTGTTCACCGCAGCCCCGTTCGTTTTGCAACGCGAGTTTTTGCTCAACATCCTGTTTCTGGTCGCGATCAATCTTTTGATCAAACCGTTTTTCATTTTCGGGATTGACCTGACGGTGCAAAACCGCTTACCGGAGGGCGACTACGGGTTATATTTTACCTTGCTCAATTTCACCTACCTGTTCCAAATTTTGAACGACTTCGGCATTCAAAATTTCAACAACCGGTATGTGAGCCAGCACCCGCAAGTGCTGCCCAAATATTTCCCCAATTTGTTGGCGCTTAAACTGTTGCTCAGCGGCGTGTACCTGAGCTTGTCGCTCGTGGCCGCCTGGGCCCTGGCCGGATACGGCCGGTCGGAGTTGCCGCTGCTGCTCGTGCTGCTGTTCAACCAGGCCCTGGCCCAAGGGGTGTTGTTCCTCCGCTCGAATATTTCCGGGCTGGGTTTTTTCCGGCTCGACAGCGTTTTGTCGACGCTGGATAAATTACTCATGCTGGTAAGCTGCGGGCTGTTGTTGTGGGTTTTCCCGGCCGGCTGGTTGAGCGTTCGTTCGTTCGCGCTGGCACAAACACTGGCGCTGGCGCTAACCGCCGTAATAGTAGCCCTGGCCTTGCGGAACAAAATCAGGCTGCCGTTGTACCCTTCCTGGCTGGGAAATTGGAAAACCGGGCGACCTGCGTTGCTGGCGCTTTTCCGAAAAAGCCTGCCCTATGCCCTCGTTATTTTGTTGATGACCGCCTACACCCGTCTGGACGCGGTGTTGCTCGAACGTCTTTTGCCCGACGGGCGCCTGCACGCCGATGTGTACGCCAGTGCGTACCGTTTGCTGGATGCGGCCAACATGTTCGGTTTTTTATTCGCCACTCTGTTGCTGCCGATGTTCGCGCGCATGTTGAAGCGCGGGGCTGATTTGCGGCCGTTGGTGTCGGGTAGTTTTAAGCTGATTTGGGCAGGCAGTGTTGGCTTGGCGGTACTGGTATTTTTTTCCCGGGCAGAGCTCATCGAACTCATGTTGCCAGAGCGGGCTTCGGATTACCGGAGCGCGACGCTCGGGTTGTTGATCTGGACTTTTGTGCCGGTAAGTACGACGTATATTTTCAGCACATTGCTCACTGCCGACGAGCGCTTGATGCAAATGAACCGGTTTTTCGCCGTGGGCATTGCGCTCGATGTGGCGCTCAACCTTTGGCTGATACCGCAGTACCAGGCGTTGGGTTCGGCCTTGGCTACTTTGCTGACCCAGACATTTATTGCACTGGCGATGGCGGGATTGTGCTGGCGCTACTACCGCTTCCGACCGTCAGTCCGGGGTTTGGGGCAAGTGTTGGGGTTTACCGGTTTTGTTTCGATCGGCACTGCGCTGATTTTTCAAAAACTAGCCGTAGTTTGGCCACAACGCCTGGCTTTGTCGGTAAGCCTGCTGCTGGCTGGAGCTTTGCTTTTCCGTCTGCTTGATTTTCGACCGTTGCGACGGATGGCGGAAGGCTGATTTCAAAGACTTGCTCCCTGTTTCTGCCGTTTTGCTTTCATTTTACCAAGCTAAGGGCATGGTATCGTTTCGCAAGCAGGGCTAAATGCCTACTTTCGCCGGCACTCTTTTTTCAATTTTACTGCTACTATGCGTTTTCGTCTTCTGCTTTGCTGCGCTTTGATGGCAACCGGCATGTTTGCCCAAACGGCGCCCAACTTTTTCAAACCCGTATCGGAGGCTACCATCCAACTGCCAGAAAAAGCCGAGCGCCGGTTATTTCCTTTAAAATACCATACGTTTCAACTGGATTATGCCGGCATAAAAAGTGCCTTGCAAACGGCGCCCCAGGAGTTTAGCCCGGAAGCGCATAAAGGCCAATGCGCCCTGGCGCTGCCCTTGGCCGATGGTAGTTTCGAGGCGTTTGCCATTTGGGAAATTGCAAGCCTGGAGCCGGCGCTGGCGGCACAGGTGCCGTTTATTCGCACCTTCGCCGGACAGTCGCTGCGCGACCCTCGCAAGATGGTGCGCCTGAGTTACACCCTCAAAGGTTTTCAGGCCATGATCCTGAACCCCGACCAGGGCGTGGAATACCTCGACCGCTATGCCGAACGACAAACGGAGTACTACCTGGTATACAATCGCCACGATCTGCCCGCCAGCGACCGGCCGCAGTTGCCTACATTTTGGGCGCCCGACGTAGCCACGCTGGCGATGGATCCGACGGTTGTACATTCGGATTTGCCCGGCGCCGGCGCGCAATCCCGCGACCCGCAGGCCGACCCCATCAAGCTTAAGGTATACCGGTATATCGTTTCTACAACGGGTGAGTACGGCCTGGACCATGGCCCCAGCCGGGACGAGGTGTTTTCGGCCGTCACAGAGCATACCAACCGGGTGAACGCTATTTTGGAACGCGACATCGACATCCGGTTGCAGCTGATTCAGGCCAGTCTGCTGGTCACCTTCACCAGTCCGGGCGACTCGCCGTTTACCGGCTCGACCGTGTTCGACTGGATGGGACAAAACCCCGGCGTACTGGAAAGCCTGTCGATTCCTTCTACGATTTATGACATTGGCCACGTGTATGCCCGGTACATCAGCGGCGGCGCTATTGGTGTGGCAGGAGGCTTGAGTTGTGCCAACAGCAAAGCCCGGGGCTGTTCGGGCGGAACGGGTTCGTATGGCGACGGATTTATCAATGTGGTTGGGCAAGAGCTGGGCCACCAGATGGGGGGCGGCCATACCTGGAACCGCTGCGGCGGCGGCAACGGCCGGGCTGGAGCTACGGCTTTCGAACCTGGTAGCGGCAGCACGATCATGTCGTATGCCGGGGCTTGCGGCTCCGACAATGTGCAGGGTTATTCCGATTTGTATTACCATGCCGGTTCCATCCAGGAGATCCGGACCTACGTTTTTGTCAATAGTAATTGCGGTTCGTTTGTGCAAACAGACAACCACTCGCCGGTGGTGACGCTCCCGTACCAGAACAACTTTTTCATTCCCTGGGGCACCCCGTTCGAATTGGACGGCGCAGCAACCGATGCCGATGGCGACGCCCTGGTGTACAACTGGGAAGAAATTGACCTGGGCCCCGAGGTACCGCTGGAAGCGCCGCAGGGTAGCTCGCCACTTTTCCGTACCCGGCCCTCTGTGGATGCCACTAACCGCTATTTCCCCCGCCTGAATACCGTTTTGAACAACACGTTCGACCTGACGGAACAGATGCCCGGCCAGTGGACCCGCGACCTGACATTTCGTCTGACTGCCCGCGACAACCGCAGCGGCGGTGGCGGCGTCGGTTGGGCCGATGTGGCTTTCCGCGCCTGGGAACAAGCTGGCCCTTTCAGGGTAACCGCGCCCAATACTACAGGAGAAACCTGGAATGCCGGCGAATACACCGAGGTGCGTTGGGATGTGGCCAACACCGACAAGGCGCCGGTGAATTGCAGCCATGTGAATATCCGGCTGAGTACCGACGGTGGCCAAACCTACCCCATTCTGCTCGCCGAACACGCAAACAACGATGGCAGTCATTTCGTGCGCGCACCCAGCATTAACACCTCGCTGGCGCGGGTGCGGGTAGATGCGGACGAGTCCGTTTTTTTCGATATTTCCAATAAAAATTTCCGCATCCAGCAACCCACACAGCCCTCCTTTACCATGGGGCTGAACAACGACAGCGGCATCCTTTGCCTGCCTGCCGAACATCAGGTCGAGGTACTGACGGCCGGGGTATTGGGTTTCAACCAGCCGGTCGTCCTCACTATTGCAGGCGGCATGCCGGCTAACGTCACGGCAAGTTTTGACAAAACGACATTTCAGCCTGGCGAAAGCGCCACCATCGTTTTCAATTTTACTAATTTCAGCCAGGAAGACACTTACACCATTGCTTTAAAAGCTACCGCCGGAACGGTGGAAATCGTACGATATATCGTGCTGACCACCTTGCGTAACGATTTTTCCGCGCTGGCCCTCACGCAACCGGCCGACGGCGCCACCGAGCTGCAACTCACCCAAACCCTGCGCTGGACGAAGGCACTGGACGCCCTCAGCTACGACGTTCAATTTGCCAGCAGCCCGGGCTTTGAGCCGGCTGCTATCCTGGCATCCACATCGGGCACCACACTCGACAGCTTTAAAATTCCTGTGTTTTTGGCAAAAGGAAAAGCGTACTACTGGCGGGTACGGCCGGTAAACGAATGCGGCGCAGGCCCCTGGACCGAACCGTTTTTCTTCTCCACCTTCGCCGAACAGTGCGCCCTTTGGGAGTCGACCGATTTGCCCAAAAATATTACCACCAACGGTACGCCGACCATCGAATCAAAAATCACCGTCAACGCCGGCGGTTTGATTAAAAACATGGAGGTGCGCCAACTCAAAGGGTACCACGAATTTTTCAAAGACCTCGACGTGCGCCTTATCAGCCCGGCCGGAACGGAGCTGGTACTCTGGACGGCCAAGTGTGGAAATTTCAACGGCTATTTCAACCTGCGCCTTACCGATGAAGCCCCCGGCGCCTTCCCCTGCCCGCCCCCGAATACTGGCCTGGCATACAAGCCGCAAAACCCGCTCAGCACGTTTACCAATCAAAATTCTACCGGTATTTGGACGCTGCGCATCCGCGATACCGAGATCGGCGGCGGCGGTACCTTCGAGGTTTTTAAACTGGAATTCTGCTCGGAAGCTGTCGTCAATCCGCCCTTCCTGGTCAATAATAGCCTGATGACCATCGAGTCGGGGAACAACCGGGCCATTACGCCCGATCTGCTCCAGGTAGACGACGCCGACAATACCCACAGCCAACTCGAGTACACCCTGGTCTCCGTGCCGCAACACAGCCACCTGGCGCTGAACTGGGGCGCCCCGCTGAAACCGGGCGACCGCTTCACGCAAGCCGATGTGGACAACGGCGCGCTACGCCTTTTCGACTACGGCGCCGAACATACTTCCGACGATTTCCGATTCATGGTTACCGATGGTGCGGGCGGCTTTTTCGGGACGCCGAAGTTTTTGATTCAGGATCTGGTGGTGGGAACGGATGAACCCGCGCGGGCAACTTTTGATTTCCAGCTGTTTCCCAATCCGGCCTCCGATGCCGTTTGGGTAGCAACCCAACAGCCCGTTCAGGATGCCGTGCCGGTTGGACTGTTCAACGCAGCCGGCCAACGCCTTCAAACGGGACTTTTACCCGCTGGAAGCGAACGATTATTGCTCCATACGGACGGCTTGCCACGCGGGCTGTATTTCGTGCAAATTCAGGGAACCGCGCGCAAGCTGGTGTTGAAATAACTCAGTCTTCGAAATAGAACAAACGGCCGCCATCAGTGCAGATCCACCCGCGGTGGTCCAAGGTAAAAATAGCGGCGGCGTCGAGGTTTTCGGGCAAACCTGCGAGGGGCGCCCAGTCGACGCCGCCGTTTTCTGTGCGCCAGAAAAGGCCCTTGTCGCCAACCAGGTAGCCCTTTTTTTCCGAAACGAACCGCAGGGCGCGGAAGGGCTGATAAGCCTTGCCCAAGCTGCCGCCGAAGCGCAGCGTTTGCCAACTCGCGCCGCCGTCGGATGTTTTGAGCAACGTGCCGCTGTTGCCACAGATAAATCCGGTATTGACAGAAGGGAAATGCACCGCGCGGAAAAAATCGCCGGTGGGGGGGAGGCGGACCCAGTGGCGCCCCCCGTCGGTGGAACGGAGTACCCAGCCCAAGCCAACGGCATGAACGGTTTGGGAGTCGGAGTAGCACAGGCTACTCAGCGCATTGGGAAATAGGAGTGTTGTATCCAACGACCAGGGTGCATCAGGGCCCAATTTTCGGATACCACCGCCTTGAAACCCTTCCCCCGAAACGATAAGTCCCTGACCCAGGTTTCGAAAAGCGCAGCTGCGGTGCCACACGTAGTCGTACCGCACCGGATACCAGTGGGCTGTTCCGGCATACCGAAGCAGGAGTAAGCCATCTTGTCCGCAGGCGTAGCCGTTTCCGTCGGCATCGAACACAACGCCTTCCAGGCGGCTGCCTACGGCCGTATCCAGCTGCCAATGCACGCCGCCGTCGATGGTCGACCAGAGCTCTCCACGGGTCCAGGCAGCGCCAGCAGTGAGGTATCCGCACAGGCTGTCGGCAAACCACACGGCGGTGAGGTCGTATGGGGTCGGTGAGGAAATTTCGTGGAAAATAGGCAAGGACAAAGGGTCTTCTTTACAACCGACTAACAGGAGCCCGGTTGCCAGCGCCATGGCGCAAACAAAGCGGTTTTTCAATTGAGAAAACATGGAACAAGTTGGTTGCGCCGATTGGCTGTAGGGTTCGGCAGCTGCATCCCTGATAAAAACACCTATCTTTGTCCACGCAAGCGCATCGGGCGCTAAAAGCGTGTTTGGAGATTTCTGCTGGAGCCAAAAGTTGGAAGAAAAAGCCCCCTTTTTTGGCTCCAGCAGAAATCTCCAAACACGCTCGTACGTTTGCGCGGTGCGCGTTAAACAGGTAACAAAAAATAGCGCAGCCGTCCGAATCCTATGCCGATCGATCTTATTTGTATGGTCGCTTTTTTTTATGGTTTCTGGAGAGGTTTCAACCAGGGCATCATCGGCACTGTATTCAACATTCTCGCCTACATTTTCGGGATTGTTTTTGCCTTTAAAATGACGCCCACGGCGACAAATATCCTCGAAAAATTGTTCAACTCCGACAATCCGATGATGTTCATGGCCGCTTTTGTTGTCAACCTGGTTTTCATTATGTTTGTCATCCGACAAGCGGCCAAGGGTTTCGAAGGCGTTTTGCGCAGCCTTTACCTCAACGTGATCAACCAGGCCATTGGCGGCGCCATCATGGGAATGGTTGGGGTTTTGATTTTCAGTATCCTGGTGTGGTTTGGCGACAAAGCCGGTATGGTCAGCGAACAAACAGTACAGGAGTCGCGCACCTACCCCTTTCTTATTGAGCTGCCAGGCAAAGCCAAGGTGGTAGCCGACCGCATGAAACCTTTCCTGCTCGATACCTGGGACACTTCGATCAAATGGATGAACAAGTTGGAGGATTACGGGGAGAAAAAAACCAACGAGCCTGGTGCGACCGACCAACCGCATATTTACCAAATACCCGACGATGGCCGTTCCGGCATCGAAAGCGAACCCGCTCAAAGCCAGCGGCCGATTTACGAAGATACTGGCAGCGGAATTGAAGATTAAACCTGCCCGGCACTTTTCTGTCACAGGCGGGCATTCGTTTTTCGGATAGCATTGAAAACACTACTTTTCACCAAACCAAGTTGATTTATGAAATCCTTTTTGATCAACAGCTGGCTGAGCCTCGGTGTGTCGTTGCTCGCCGCTATACCCCTGGCAGCTCAAGAGCTGAACCCGGCCGACAGCACCGGGCTCCCCGGCGACCATTTCAGCCTCGAAGGCGCCATTGAGCTGTTTAAAAAAGCCGAATCGCCCGAAGATTTTGAAAAATTGCTCAACGCGGAGGGCAACAATGTGAACAACCTCGACCTGAACGAAGACGGCCAGGTGGACTACATCCGGGTGATCGACAACATGGACGGCGACGTGCACGCCCTTGTGCTCCAAGTGCCGGTGAGCGAAACGGAATCGCAGGATATCGCCGTGATCGAAATTGAAAAACAAAACGACGAATACGCCATCCTGCAAATTATCGGCGACGAAGATATCTATGGCGAACCGTTGATTGCCGAACCCTTTGAAGAAGAAGCTGGCGGCAAAAACGGACGGGGCGGCCCGGCTGTTTATCAGCATCCCTACCGGATTGTCGTCAATGTTTGGGGTTGGCCTTCAGTGCGTTATGTGTACCGGCCGGGTTACCGGGTATGGGTTTCACCTTTTCGTTGGGGGTATTACCCGAGCTACTGGCGGCCCTGGCGGCCGCGGCCCTGGCGCACCTTTTACGTTGGCGCACGCCCTTACCACCGCCACTGCCATGTTGTGACCACCCACCGCGTCGTGCGCGCCCATGGGGTGTACGCCCCCCGCCGTACCCACTCGACCGTCGTGCGCACCCGAACCACCACCACAGTGGCCGCGCGCCGCGCCAATGGGACCACCACTGTCGGAAAACGGACGACCACCACCACAACTGTTCGCGGACGAAACGGGCGGGAGGCGACAAAATCTACCACGACCACCAAAGCCGCGCGCCAGGGCCGAAATGGCGGGCAGGCGGCCGGAAAAAAAACAACCACCACCCGCACCGTCAAAAAGCGCCGGGGCGGGTAGCGGAGCGCACATGACTGTTTTGCTGCTGGATAATTACGATTCTTTTACCTACAACCTGTTCGATTATCTTCAACAGGCAGGCGCCGGGTGCATCGTTGTACGCAACGATGCACCCGAATTGTTGGCCTTTGAGCCGGGCGACTTCGATGCTGTGGTGCTCTCGCCAGGGCCGAAGCGGCCGGAAGATGCCGGTATGATGCCTGCCCTGATCGCCTCGTGGTACGAGCGGCTGCCCATCCTGGGCATTTGCCTGGGGCATCAGGCCTTGGGCGCGTTTTTCGGCGCTCGGGTGCGCAAAGCGCCGGCGCCCATGCACGGAAAAACCTCGCTGGTCCGGCATTTCGGCCACCCTTTGTTTGCCGGCATTCCACAGCATTTTTCAGCCATGCGCTATCACTCGCTGATCGTCGACGAGCTGGAAAACAGCGCGCTGGAGGCTATCGCCCGTTCCGACGACGGAACCGTGATGGCGCTGGCACACCAGACACTACCATTGTTGGGCTTGCAGTTTCACCCGGAGTCGGTGCTCACTGAATCGGGCTTGCAATTGATTCGAAACTGGGTGGGATTGGTCATGGAAAATCTTCCGGCAAGCGGGTATTCCCCAGACCTTACTTAACATTGCAGCATGGAACGAAAAAGTTACCTCTGGCTGGGCGTTTTCGCTTTGGTGTCTCTTTTGGAATTGCTCGGCGAAAGTTTGGATCACCGCGAATTGATCCTGTTTTCCAAACCCTTGCTCATGCCGACCCTGGCTATTTGGCTCGTTCAGCGCACGCCCGGCGTTTGGCGTTTTTTCCGGCACACCATTTTAGCCGGGTTGCTCTTTGCCACCCTGGGCGATGTACTGCTGATGTTTGCCTCCGGGGAATACGGCGACTTGTTTTTTTTACTCGGGCTTGGAGCTTTTTTGTGTACGCACTTGTGCTATCTCGGTGGTTTTATCTCCGAAGTTGGGCTGACCAGGGGGCAGCTGCGCCGGCAACCGGTTTGGGTCTTGCCGTTCCTGATATTTTTGGTCGGATTTCTTTATTGGCTTTGGCCAGGCATAGCGGAAGGCTTGCGGCAGCCAGTGGCGCTTTATGCCGCCGTTATCACGGTTATGGTTTTGAGCGTCGTGAACCTTTACGGGCGTTTGCAGTCGGAAATATTTAGCAGTATATTGGTCGGCGCACTGCTGTTTATGTTTTCCGATTGCCTGATCGCGGTATTTAAATTTGGCCATCCGATTCCGGGCGCCCGCGTAGTGATCATGGCGACCTATATTTTTGGCCAATGGCTGATCATTCGCGGCGTGGCCGAGCGTTTGCGGCGTGTTCCGGAAAGGCCGCCAACTGCAATTTGAAATTTTTGGAAATTACCGGCTTTGCTCGTGTTTGCGCCACACAAAAATGGCGCCGGCGACACTGATTAGCATCAAAACCAGAGAGATGATTTCTGCCTGGCTGAGCCGCATGCCCAACACGTCGTGGTGGACGTTTACCCGAATTTTTTCAATCAAAAACCGCTCGAGAGCGATCAGGGCCAGGTAAATAAAAAACAACAGGCCCGGCACGCCTACCCGCTTGCGCAAGGCCCAGAGGATGCCAAAAATCAGCGTCATCATCAGCACTTCATACAACGGCGTGGGAAATACGGGCATGGAAAGTTGCATGCAGTATTCCCAGGTACAGCCGTCGATGGGTACGCTCGACACCGGGTCTGTATTGGGTGTGTTGAGTACGTGGTGCGGGTAGGTCGACGCCCAAAACCAGTCGGGTAGAAAGCCCATCCAATCGGGCTTAGGCGCTTGGTTGACAATACCCCAATCGCCGTCGCCGCTCATCTGGCAACCAATTCGGCCAACGCCATAGCCGGCGGTGAGCGCGGGCGCTACGGCGTCGGCGGCGGGCAGAAAGGGAATTTTGTTGCGCCAGATGTAGGAAACTACGGCAATGAAGCCGAGCACCAAGCCGCCGTAAAAAGCCAGGCCGCCGCCCGAGAGCAGGGCGCCTGCGGGGTCCTGCAAAAAAGAATCCCAGTTGTCGAACAGGTCAAAAACTTTAGCGCCGACAATGCCGCCAACTGCGGCCCAAACGGTGAGTTCGCTGATGCGGTCGTGGGGCCAGAGTTCTATTTCGCGGCTTTCAGGTTGGGGCTTGCGTTTGCGCCAGGCTTCCCACCAGCTCAAGCCGCCGAACAGCAGGGCGCCAGCCAAGCCAGCCAGCCAGTGCATTTTTCCGGAAAGAATGATGGACGCCGGGTCGTGCCGGAAATCGGCAAAATTCTGAACGGCATACCAGCCTTTCCCACCGATAATCAACCCTACCAATCCGTTGATGGCAATTTCGGTCAGCGAGGCGGGTAGGCCTTCCACAACCGTCACCCGCGCGGGCTGAAACAATCCCTCGCGCGCCTTTCTCCGAAGTTCGAAGTAGTAGGTAAGAGCGCTGGCGAGAAAAGCCAGGGCGAGAAAAAATCCGAAGGTTTTGAAAACAGAAAGCCAATTGTCCGGCTCGGTGCCGATGAGGGCATGAAACAGGTAGGATAGATCTGGATACATGCGGACAAAGGTAGAAGACGAGACCGGAATTTTATGGTAAAAAATGTGGATTCAACGCCTGGCGGTTAATTCAAAGAGCGTCCAACCGTCGGGCAAATCCGCTACCGGTTGCAGCACAAATTGTTCGTTGGCGCGCTCCCAGTTGCGCATGGGCACATGGCCAGCCCATTGGGTGCGCAGGCGGGGTTCGTTAAACAGCAGGTAACTGCCGGGTTGAAAACGTGCGTACTCCTGCAACCACAGGCTGCGGTGATCGAGTTGGGGTAAATAAGATTTCAGCGCAATGTCGAAGTCGAAGCCATAAAGCACATCGCCCGGCCGGAGCACTGTGTTTAGTTGATTGGCCATCTGTATTTCCAGGCGGTTTCGCTCGAAGACAGGTCGAAAAACCAAGATGCATCCGGCCAGTTGAAAAGCCACCGTCAAGCCCAGCAAGCCGAAGGTCAGTTTTTTAAAAAAATAAAAACCGTAGGAAAAAAAACGGTCCCAGGCTGGAAACAGCGCCAGGAGCAGCAGCGCGTAGGCTGGCAGCAGATACCGCATATTTTGATGCGCCAAACCGCCTAAAAACAACAGGTAAACCAGCAGGGTCAGTGCAATCAAGCGCTTGGCGTAGAGCTGCACATCGGTTTTTTTAAACAAAAAAAACAGCGCCGGCAGGCTCAGGCAAAATCCTGGATGCGCCAGCGGAAAAAGCAGGTACGCCAGGTTGGGCCAGCCGTAATCCACCGTGCCGTTGCCTTGCGTGAAACTGCTTTTAAAAAAATTGACCACCGACCAATCGGCGAGCAGGGAGTTTCCGGTCAAGCCCTCCAGACCGCCTTTGTGCCACCAAAACGGCAGGCTGGCCAGCAACGCAGCGGCGGCAGCGGCGGCAAACGTACCCCAGCGGCGCAGGCGTGCCATTTCCAATGCCAGCGCCAGGCTAGGTATCGCCAGCGCCACAACCAGGGCATAGCGCGTGCTCACCGCCCCGGTTGCCAAAGCCGCGAACCCGGCTACTTGAGTCCATCCGCGCTCCCGTTCGAGCCAGCGCACCGCCAGGAGCAAGGCGGCCAGGAAAAACAGCAAACCCAGCGCATCTGTCATCGCGGTTGCAGCGGCCCGGAAAAAATAGGGCGCCAAGCCCAGGCCGATCAGCGCAAACCACCACCGGCTCTTCGCACTGGTTCCGGGCGACAGTGCGGCCAGCAGACGCTCGAACACCCACAAAGCGCCTGCACCGGCCAGTGCACTTACCAGCTGCATCGCAGGAATGGCGCCCAAGCCGATTACTTGCACTATCGCCGCCACAAAGGGGTAGCCGCCAGCCATTTCCCGATCGCCCAGGCCGGGGGGCGGCGCTGCTTCGCCCTGCCAACGGGCAACAATAACCAGGCTTTGCCGCAGGTACTCGTGCGCATCCTGACCGTATAAACCATTGAACCCGAGTAGTAGCAACACACAGGCAAGAGCGGCGGCGTACAACAGCGCCAGGCTGAACGATTGGTAAGAAAACTTCAAAACAGGGTTGATTTTGTCGGGCGGAAAATACGGCGGCTGACGCAGCTGGCGCCCAGCAAACCCTGAAAATCCTGTCCGGCCTTGTATGTTTGCAACATGAAACAGGTGCTTTTTCTTCTGCTTTTCTCCCAGTTTTTCAATTGTTTGGCGCTTGCGCAAACGCCGGAGTTGGAGCTTCGCCCCGGTATGCGCATCACGCAGTCTTGCCGGATCAAACCAAGCGCCTATGCCTTCGATGCGCAGGCAGGGTTGGATGCCCCACTGATGGTGATTGCCGGGCAAAACCTGGAAGTCGATTTTCAAAACGCCGAATTGGGCAGCACAGCCGACATAACCCAGCCTGATCTGTTCAGGGGATTAGGCATCCGGGTGGAAGGCCGAAATATCCGGATCCGGAATGCGCGGGTGCGCGGGTTTAAAATTGGATTGCTGGCCCTGGGCGCCGATAGCTTGGTACTCGAACAGTGCGATTTTTCCTACAATTATCGCCCCCGGCTGCGCTCCATTCGCGAGCGGGAAGACTTTTCCGACTGGCTGAGCTACCATCAAAACGACCGCAATGAATGGCTGCGCTATGGCGCCGGCATTTACCTCGACAGCTGCTCGGCAGTTACCATTCGGCATTGCCGGATCAGGGGCAACCAGAATGCGCTGTTAATGACCCGCTGCAACGGCGGGTTGGTATACAACAACACCTTTCAGTTCAACTCCGGCCTGGGTATCGGCCTGTATCGCAGTAGTCGAAACAGGGTGATGCACAACCGCCTGGATTGGAATGTGCGCGGCTACTCGCACGGTTTTTATCAGCGCGGGCAGGATTCTGCGGGCATCCTTTGTTACGAACAAAGCAACGACAATCTGTTTGCGTTCAACTCGGCCACCCACTCCGGCGATGGTTTTTTCCTTTGGGCCGGCCAAAGCACCATGGACAGCGGGCAGGGCGGCTGCAACGACAATGTCATTTTCGGCAACGACTTCAGCCACGCGCCGACCAACGGCGTGGAAGTCACCTTTAGCCGCAACCGCATCCAGGGTAATCTCCTGCGCGAATGCACCTACGGCATTTGGGGCGGGTACAGCTTCGAATCGGTGTTTATGGGCAATTTTATCGCCGACTGCCGCACGGGCATTGCCATTGAGCACGGGCAGGACAATACCATCCGGCAGAATTATTTCGAGGGCGACAGCACCGGCATTCAGCTTTGGGCGCGCCCAAGCCAACCGGCCGACTGGGGTTACGCCCGCACGCGCGACACCCGCAGCCGCGACACCCGCATCGACCGAAACGTGTTTTTGCGCACCCGCACGCCGTTGCGCATCAGCGCTTCGCAAAACATAGCCGTCAACGGAGAAAACTTGTTCAGCGGATATGCCACCCTGCTGGAGGCCAAGGAACCCAATGAAAATTTCACGTTCCTGCGCAACGACCTGTATGGCTCCTCGGCCCAAATCGAGGGGGTGTGGTCCTTGGATGCCTTGCGTTCGGCCCGCAGCCTCAACTTCAGCCACCCCGACAAACAACCCGGCAATCCCTATGCCCCCTTGGAAATTCCCTATGGCGAACTCGCCGAGCCCGACAGCCTGCCCGACGGCATCCATGCGGGCCTGCCACCCGATGCCTTGCGGGGGCGGGCGTTTATCATTGTCGACGAATGGGGGCCGTACGATTTCCTCCGGCCGAAAATCGTGCTGCAGGAACGGCGAGAGTTGCCGGGTGGTGGATTGGATTATAACCTTCAATTTTTCGGCCCAGCGGGGCATTGGCGGGTGATTCGCCGGGAGGGTATTTCCTGGATGGCGCAGGAAACAGGCAAACTTCCCGGGCAGCTACACGTGCAAACCGAACCTGGCGCAGAAGCCATTTTACTGGAGTTGGAATATCTGGGCGCCCAGGCTGTTACTGATGTTTTTGGCCGGACGGTACCTGCCGGCCAGCCCTTCCTTTTTCGTTTCGAACGTTTTGAAAAAAAACTCGACTGGACGATGCAGTTTTTCAATTTATCCGACAGCCTGGCCGAGGCGCTGTACCGTTGGACGCGCGCGCCCTTGCCCTTGGGGGTGGGGTTGGGGCAAATGCCGGCTGCTGAAAAAAAAGTTTCGGAATTGTACTTCGCCTGGTGGGGCAGCCCGGCGGAGGGGGTGCAGGCGGATAAGTTCGCCACCGTTTCCACCACTGATTTCGACATAGCGCCCGGGCGCTATGTGCTCGAACTGACTTCCGACGACGGGGCCCGGTTGTACCTCGACGGCCGCCGGCTGATCGATCATTGGGATGTGCACGAACCGGCTGTGGATGAAGTGGACGTGCAACTTGGCGGCCGGCATAGTCTGCGCGTGGAGCATTTTGAAGCAGGCGGTTTTGGGACTTTGGATTTTCGGATGCGGAAAAAAGAGTGACTGGAGGGGCAGAACAGCCCCCAAATATCTTTACTTATCAGCCACCTGTTTTAACAGCCAATCCCGTTCGATAAGCGGGTTAGTTGTTAAAACAATGTTTTTAAACCGCTCTTTTTGTGCATTGGAATACGGATTAAGATTGATAAGTCTCCGCATTAGGCTTAATAAATTTTTATAAACCACCCTGTGATTTGGGCTGATAGCCTCTTTTCTTTGTAAATAAGTTCGCATAGCTTCCAAAAGAGACTCGAAAGCGCTAAACTCTTCTTCTTCGTAGTAAATTTTTAGTAGCATGGTTTTGGCAATTAGATTTAACACCATGTCATCATACTCAAACTTCGCCAATAGTTGTTGAGCCTTGTTATACTCCCCGCGTTCAAAATGTAATCGTGCCATGTTAAAATGTACCATGCTTTGCCGGTGTTTTTCTTCCAGATTATGTTGAAACTGTTGGATAAACCCTTCTGCCCAATCAAATTCCTGGATTTTCAAAGCATTAGAAACCGCATTTCCAAACGTGATTTTTGTAATAAGTCCATTTTCTAAAAGGACGTTATTTTCGAAACCTGATTTGTACAATTGAAACGTTTTACGCAAGTATGGTTCAAAGCCAGCATTAATTCGGTTTATGCAGTAGTTAATTGCAAGCAAGTAAAGTTCTCGCACTTCAACTAAGGGAAAAAGATGCGATTGCCTAAATATTATTTGCTCCAATTCATTAAAATGTGATTCATTTTCCGGCTCTGTAAGCGCTTTATATCCGAAATAATAAGCTGCAATAGCTGGTTCTTTTAATAATCCATGGGACTCGACATAGGTCATAATGTAGGGGAGATTTTTCAGGTTGTAGGATACTTTTTTATAAACACTTTGATGTGAAAGCATCAAACAACTGATACGTAGTTTGTCAGCGACATAAGACAGGTCAAAAGCATCCGCTGTCTCCTGAAGATTAAGTTCCATACTCCACTTTTGCCCAACCAAATAATAATATTGCTCCTGTTCCAGGATGTATTGCTCCTTCAAGAAAGAACTGTTCCGGAATGGAGATTTAAGCTGTTGCTTTTTAGTCGTTTCCATTTTCAAGCGAAACGCCCGGTCCAATTGCCTATTCCTAAAAACCTTTAACAACATGGTTTGAGTATGAACAGTGTCCTTCTCCATATCACTGAATATCAGGTAATTTTCTACGGTTTTTAGCAAAAAGTACATAACCTGCCGCATATATGCGTCATCGTATTTTTGTTTGGGAAAAATATATCGCCAAGCTTTTTCCTTCGCGAGGGCATCTTCCTGATCGATCTTTTTACAGATATATTCGAATAACCTAACAACGTCGTTTCGTTGGTTGTGTGCCGGGGATTGTAGCCACTTATGTACTTGCCTGATCTCTTTTTTCTCAAGTGATGCTATGATTTCGACCAGAATACTTTTTTGCATGTCAAGGACGGTTTATTTGTTCAACAAAATTAGATTATTAAAAAATGAGTTATCAAGAATAAAGCCAGTATTTTTAGATTGTAAATCAATTGCTTATAATAAAAACTAGATGTAACTTCTTTTATATCGGGTTTTGATACGTAAAAATATAGCTCAACAAATGGATTTTTTTGTCTTTTCCCAACAAGTCCCTTATTCGCACTTTTGTAACGTCTTAAATCAGCTACGGCTACCGTTAATCCAGTTACCCATGTTCAAGTACCTTCTCGTATTGTCGCTTTTGATACCTTCCGGTTTTGTAGCCGGCCAAGGTTGGGAACGTCTTTTTGACGCGGGGGGTAGCGGACAGATTAACGATGTGGTTAGGACTTCGGATGGCGGTTTTGCTTCGATTAGTTATTATAATGGCTTAAATCGGGCACGCCTGTTAAAAACGGATGCCGACGGCCAACTCCAATGGATTCAGGATTATTTTTTGGGCACCAATACCAACGGCACTGCTATCGCGGTAACTGCTGATGGTGGTTTTGTTATTTCTGGGTTCCAGCAAGATTTTGGCGGGCCCAGGAAGGCCTTTCTGCTGAAAACTGACCCCCAAGGGAAAACGATTTGGACCTATATTTTGCCTGGAAATGGACGAGATGCTGAGGGCTTGGATGTTGTTCAATTGCCTAATGAGGGCAGTTACATCGTCTGCGGATTTGAAAAAACCCAGGATACTTCCGAAGACGTCCTAGCCTTTAAAGTGGATCAGAGCGGAAATTTGGTTTGGAAAAACACTTTTGGCGCTGCCGGTATCCAGGAAAAAGGCCTAGGAATCGATGTCGATTTGAATGGAAACGTGCTCATAGCCGGCGAAAAACGGGATGGCCCCAGCGATTTTTATATCATTAATGTTATCAGCGCCGATGGAAGCGCCAACTGGGAAAATACCTATGGGCTCGGTAGTGCGATCAATGATGTTTGCCGGGATATTGTTGTGGATAGTGATGGAGATTTTGTGGTGGTTGGGCAAACAACGCTAACTCAGCCTGCTTCCGGAATCATCTTTAAAATTGACGGCGCCACTCGTTCCATTATCTGGCAAACTTCTTTTGCCAATGCTGATCTTTGGGCAGTAAGTAAGTCATTTGACGGGGGGTATTTTGTAACAGGAAACCGTCCCACCTCTGACTTGCAAGAGGAGCTGCTGATTGGCAAAATCAGTGCCGATGGCGATAAGCTTTGTAGCGTAGTTGTAGGGCGGCCAGGATATGATCGCGGCTACGCCGTGGTAGCCACTCCGGATGGCGGCGCTTTGGCGGCAGGCACCGGTGAATTCTTTCTTCCCAACCAAGTCCCGGAGGAAAGCCTGTACATGGTGAAGATGGATAAAAACTGCCGGGTGTTTACCAGTTACATTTCCGGGCATGTTTTCCACGACTTCAACAACAACTGTACCCGCGAGGGCAACGAACCCGGCCTGGAAGATTGGATCGTAAAAATTGAAAGCCCTAATTTCACTCGTTTTGCAGCGGCGAACACCAAAGGTGATTTCCTGCTTGCAGTGGATACCGGAACGTATAACATCCAATTGTTCCCTCCAAATAATGCCTGGCAGTCGTGCAGTGCAGTAATGACCTTGTCTGTAAGTGCATTTTCGGATACATTCGACTTAAATATTCCGGTTAAAGCCATTAATGCTTGCCCGAGAAATGAAATTGATATCGCTACGCCGGTTTTGCGTCGTTGCACGAATAACCAGTACATCGTCCGATATTGCAATTCGGGTACCATCCCTTCAGTCAATACCCAAATTGTCATTACACTCGACCCTGAGTTGACCCTGACCCAAAGCTCCATAAGCAACGTTGCAGGTCCGAACAATACGTACATTTTCGATATAGGATTTCTGGAAAATGGCGACTGTGGCAGCTTTACGTTTGACGCCTTTTTGGATTGTGATGCTATACTGAACTCTGCGCACTGCGCGCAGGCGCATATTTACCCTGATTCATTCTGCAACATTACCGGTTGGGACGGTTCGATCGTGGAGGCCCGTGCGGTATGCGACGGCGATTCGATCCGCCTGGCTCTGGCTAATGTTGGGAACAGCGACATGGCAGAATCCGTAGGTTTTGTCATTGTTGAAGATATTATTCTGCTCACTGCGCCTGGCGATCCGATGTACCGCCGTCAATTAAATTCAAATGAAGAATCTGTGGTTTGGACCACTCCGGCTAATGGCAAAACATACCGTGTCATTGCCGAGCAAACGCCGGGCTATCCAGGCACCAGTTACCCTACCGCTGCAGTAGAGCGTTGCCTTTCCGATACCAGCGGTTCCTTCTCCATTGGTTATTATACGATGTTCCCGGAAGATGAGGCCGAGCCTTTTAAATCGGTCGACTGCCAGGAAACATACGATACCGATTTTAATCCGCAACAATTAAAAAGAGGCCATCCTAAAGGCTATGACGTAGCCCATTACGTCGCACCGCAAACCGATTTGGAGTTTTTAATCCAATTCCAAAACTCAGGAACCGATACTGTGCACCAGGTTATTGTCCGCGACACTTTGTCGACTTTTCTGGATCCCAGCACGGTGCATCCCGGTGCTGCCAGCCATTCGTACGATTTTGACATCTACGGACCCGGCATTGTGCAGTTTACCCTCCCTAATCTTAATCTTTTACCAGGTAGCGGCGCTGGAAGCGAGGGCTTTGTCAGTTTTCGCGTTTCACAAAAAACGCAAGTCCCATGCAACAGCGAAATCCTCAACAGCGCTGCTATCTACCTGGATTTCAACGCTCCGGTTCTGACGAACCAGACTTACCATACGGTTTGCGAGTTTGACACGTTTGTTGTGGTCCAAACTAAAAACATTGAATATGCAGGCGCCAATGTCAAGGTTTATCCCAACCCCTTCGATGAAAGTGCCCAGTTTGAAGTTACAGGTGTATCAGCAACCGGGTTTAGCCTAGCGTTGTATGACTTACAAGGAAAACAAGTTTTTAATCAGGTTTATAATCATCCCTCCTTCCGATTATACCGACATCAGTTACCGGCAGGAATGTTCTTCTACCGGCTGATTACCAACAAAGGCCAGCCGGTTGCCTCCGGAAAGCTCCTCGTAAAATAGCGAGAGTCGCAGCCATTGCCATCAACCGATTTTTCCGATACGGCGTCTCCCAAAGACGTCGAAACCGCGGGGCCCCACCCCGCGGTTTTTTATTTTGTTTACAAACCTGCCAGGCAAACGTATTTGATTTCTAAGAACTCTTCGATGCCGTATTTCGACCCCTCCCGGCCAATCCCGCTTTCTTTCATGCCGCCAAATGGTGCGATGGTTGTGCCCAGCGTGCCGGTATTCACCCCGACCATGCCGTATTCCAAGGCTTCGGCGACGCGAAAAATGCGGCCAACGTCTCGACCATAAAAATAGGCAGCCAGGCCATAGGGCGTGTCATTGGCCATTTGAATTACTTCTTGTTCGGTTTCAAAACGTATGACCGGCGCTACAGGGCCAAAAATTTCTTCTTGCAGGATATCCATGCCGGGTTGCACCAAAGCCAACACTGTTGGTTGGTAAAATGTGCCTTCGAGGCCGCTGCCGCCAGTGAGCACCTCCGCGCCTTTTAGAACAGCATCTTTTACCAGGCGCTCTACTTTAGCCAAGGCTTTCGTATTGATCAGGGGACCGATTTGGACCCCGGCGTCGGTGCCGGGTCCAACTTTTTGGGTTTGAACAGCTGGCGTAAATTTTTCCAAAAAGCGCTCGTAAACAGCACTTTGCACAAAAATTCGGTTTGCGCAAATGCAGGTTTGCCCCGAATTCCGGTATTTGGAAGTTATCGCTCCCTCAACAGCGGCATCAACATCAGCATCGTCAAAAACTATAAACGGCGCATTGCCGCCGAGTTCGAGCGATACTTTTTTTACCGTGTCGGCGCACTGGCGCATGAGTTGTTTACCTACCGCCGTACTGCCTGTGAATGAAAGTTTGCGCACGGTGGGGTTTTGAGTCATTTCTTTTCCAATACTATCGGCATCCAAGCCCGGCACAATATTGAGCACCCCAGGAGGAAAGCCTGCGCGTTGGGCCAGTTCTGCCAAGGCTAATGCGGATAATGGTGTTTCCTCCGAAGGTTTTACAACCACCGTGCAGCCTGCCGCTAAGGCTGGGGCTACCTTTCTGGTAATCATCGCATTGGGAAAGTTCCACGGCGTTATCGCTGCTACTACGCCCACCGGCTCTTTAAATACCATAACCCGGAGCCCCTGGGCATGTTGCGGAATGATGTCGCCATACACCCGGCGGCCTTCCTCGGCAAACCACTCAATGAACGAAGCCCCATACAGTACCTCCCCACGGGCTTCAGCCAGGGGTTTGCCTTGTTCCAGTGTCATGAGCAAAGCTAAATCGGTGGAGTTGTCCAAAATGAGCTGGTGCCATCGGCGAAGCAAAGCTCCCCGTTTGGCCGCTGGTTTGGCACGCCAGGCAGGCAGAGCTGTTTGAGCCGCTTCGATGGCCTGACGGGTTTCCATTGGACCGCAATCCGCGACCTGGCTGACCAATTCCCCGCTAGCTGGGTTGTACACCGGAAAAGATTTTGCGGAGGAAGCGTCGTGCCATACGCCATCAATAAAGGCTTGGTAGCGCAACAAGGAAATATCTTTTAAAATTGACATCAGGAGATTTTTTTCTTTTTACTGGGCAAATGGAAATTGAACATGCATTCAATTAGGGTTGAAGTCCAGCCGAAGTGTGTTCTGAGGTTCGTCGTCAAAACCAGGCCTGTGAAAAATACTCCAATTGGGAAAGAGTTCTTTTATTTCAGTTCTGAGCGCTTGGAGCTGTTGCTGAATGTCAAGGATATCCTTTTGTTTTTCAGGCAGTTGCTGTCGAATCACCTCCCAGGCGCCTAAGCTGCGTGCGATGGCGATTTGAGCTATTTTAGCGCTTCCGTTCGCGTCGCTTTGGAGGGGATCATCAAATCCTTCAATGTCTTCCAGGCCGCTTACTGCCCGTTGTACCTTAGTCGAAATAAAAAACTGGTACCATCGAACCACTTCCACTGCATCCTGAAAAAACTGCCAACTTTCCACGTCTACGGGTCGCCCATCGCAAATTTGATTTTCCAACTCTTCCCCTTTTCTTTCAAAAAACGCGGCATTTTGTTGAAAGAATTGGTTGACGGTGTTGGCATAAAACAAAGTTTTATTCCGCAGGTGTTCTTCTAGCAACTGAATGTCGGGGTTGGGCACCGGGTCCGGTATATTTTTTAATTCCTCCGGGTCGATACCCATGTCGGCAATCATTTGGTTAAGCGTTTCCAATACGCCTTCAAAATTTTTTTTGATGTTGTACCAAAATGCAGGGTCTGCCGGGTCTTTTTCCGAGTTGGACATTCCTTGCTCATTAACATATACTCTACAACGTGACGTGAACGGGCAGCGTTCGCACCAGCGGTCACAATAATTGTGGACTCCCGGAATATAGTGTTCATCCATATTTAACAAATTACTTTAATGTACGCGCATCTTTTCGGTTGCACGTGTATAGCATGAAAAATGCCGATTTTAATTTTTTACTGGACTGGACAAAAACAATGATCTTAGGCTGTTAGGATGTTGACTTTAGGTTTTAGTAAAAAAAGGGTACTTCATGAATTTTGTGCGCTAAACGGGTGGCCGCACTTTCAGTATTCAGCATCTTTTTTGTGCCTATTTACAAACAAGCCCTACTTTTGTGTTGTTTGGACTTTGTCTAAATCAGATACTACGTTATTCAATTACTTATGCAACGTCGTTACCGATCAGTTCCCGACTTGAAGGTACACGAAAGTGCGCGTGCGCTTGCATTTTCGGATCCGGCTTTAGCGGGCAAGCTCACTTCTATGGGATTGTTACCCGGTACATTAATTGAAATGGTCCGCTCGGCTCCATTTGGAAACGCATACTATATAAAGGCCGATGGGGTTCGAATGGCTTTACGGGAAGAGGAAGCCTCGAGTATTTTGATCGATTTATAAATATGGCTGGGGAAAAGTTGTTGAATATAGCCTTAGTTGGAAATCCCAATAGTGGAAAATCGACGATTTTCAATCAATTAACCGGGTTGCGTCAAAAGACAGGCAATTTTCCGGGTGTTACAGTAGATGTCAAAGAAGGTCGGCTTCAACTTCCTTCTGGCTTAGTAACCAGATTGACCGATCTGCCAGGTACTTATAGTTTATACCCAACTTCTTCGGATGAAAAAATCGTAGCGGCAGTTTTATCCAACCCAAAGGATACGCATTTTCCGGATGCTGTAGTGTATGTAGCCGATGCGACCCATTTAGAGAAACATCTACTGTTATTTACTCAATTGCTCGACCTGGGTTTGCCTGTGGTGTTGGCGTTGAACATGTTGGATACGGCATCAGAAATTGGCGTCCGCATCAATGTTCCGCTGCTATCGGAACATCTGGGGGTACCTGTAGTGGCTGTCAGTGGCCGAACGGGGGAAAACATTCCAAAACTGATTGCTGAAATTGAAAAGAACCTTTCCGCCCCTACTTTTTCAAACAAGCGATTTTACCAGTTAAGTGAAGTTGAAAAGCAGATTTCCGAAGCCATATGTTTGAATCTTAGCCTGGAAAATCCATACCAAGCCCTGCTTATTGCCCACCACTACCAATGGTTCCCCTACTTGCAAACTAACCAGCGAAGTACTACCGCTGCGATTGTTGCAGACAAAAAATTCATCTCGCTACGAGCACAAGTAGATGAAACCCTGGCACGGTACGACCGCTTCACCCCAATTGTCCAGGCTGTTGTACAACACCCGCCCCGTTTTCCAAGTACGCCTACCGATCATATCGATGCGGTAGTAACGCATCGGTGGTTTGGGCCATTAATTTTTTTTAGCGTAATGATGCTGATTTTTCAGGCGATTTACGACTGGAGTACGGTACCCATGGATTGGATTGAAGGTTTTTTCTCCAATTTGAGTAGTTGGGTCACCCGTTCGTTTCCCGCACACTGGCTGACCGATCTGCTTACTAATGGAATTTTGGCAGGCTTGAGCGGTATCCTGGTTTTCGTACCCCAAATCGCTATTTTATTTTTTTTGGTAACCATCCTGGAAGAAGTTGGCTACATGGCGCGTGTAGTTTTTATGTTTGATAAAACAATGCGCCGTTTCGGGATGAACGGCAGAAGTGTCATTTCCTTAATCAGTGGAGGTGCGTGCGCAGTACCGGCTATCATGAGTAGCCGAACGATTGGAAACTGGAAAGAGCGCCTGATTACAACGATGGTCACGCCTTTTATCAGCTGCAGTGCCCGCCTGCCTGTATATGCCGTGCTGATTGGGCTAGCCGTACCTGCACATAAAGTATTTTGGATTTTTTCGTGGCAAAGCCTGACGTTTGGCAGCATGTACGCCTTGGGCGTAGTAGCTGCCTTGGGGTCGGGTTGGGTGATGAAAAAAATACTGCACACCCGCGAAGCATCCTACCTTGCCATAGAACTCCCGATATACCGCATACCACACTGGAAAAACTTGTGGCTGACGATTTGGGAAAAAGTTGCGGCGTTTGTTGTGGATGCAGGGAAGATCATTTTAGTTATTTCGATGCTGTTGTGGGCACTGGCCAGTTTTGGCCCAAATGCAGCCATGGAACAAGCAGCAACGCAAGCCCGCCAAGAGGCCATTACAAAAAACTTGACCCCAACACAAGCAGCCGACTTGGTTGCAGCATACGAGTTGGAAGCTTCTTATGCCGGGCATCTAGGGAAAATTATAGAGCCCGTAATTCGGCCATTGGGTTACGACTGGAAAATTGGGATTGCATTGATCGCTTCTTTTGCCGCCCGTGAAGTTTTTGTTGGTACAATGTCTACCATTTACAGTATTGGTAGTTCGGAGGAAGACAGTTTGTTACGGAATAAAATGAAAGGCGCCACTTTCGACGATTCCGGGCTACCTGTGTATACTTTGGCAACAGCCCTTTCGCTTTTGGTATTTTATGCTTTGGCCATGCAATGCATGAGCACCCTGGCAGTTGTCCGCCGCGAAACAGGCAGTTGGAAGTGGGCACTGATTCAATTTAGTTTCATGAGCATCCTCGCCTACCTGCTGGCCTGGGTTGTTTATAACTTGTTCGCTTAAAAAAGGGTTGGGGGAAGGTTTTCGTCGATGGGATTATGCGCGTCGTTCCCTTCGTAGCCGGCTGAATTGAGCCGTTCGGTTACCCGATAATACTCGAGTACCTGATTTTTGGGGGGGGCAAGTATTTGCAAGATAGTAGTAGTATTTGTTGTTTCCAGCCATAGTTTCTGTTTTTCCGGGCATAACAACAATACGGGCATTCGGTTATGAAGAGCAGCCAAGTCGGCATTCGGCGTAGTGGTGACTATCGAAAAACTACGCAAATAATACCCTCCCTGTTTCCATTCATCCCAAATTCCGGCCATGAACATTAACTCCTGGTTTTTCAGCCGAATCCGGTATGGGACTTTGCGTTTTCCCGGTAGGTTTTGCCATTCATAAAAACTGTCAGCAGGTACCAAACAATGGCGCTCCTGAGCTGGAATCCGGAAGGATGGTTTTTCCAGTATGCTTTCTGACCGTGCATTGATCAGTTTTCCATGGTTTACGCCATCTTTACTCCAATACGGAACAAGGCCCCAAGCCATGCTTTGCAAAACCCGCGGACGTTCACTGGTCATTACATAAGCCTGTTGAGTAGGCGCAATATTATAACGAAGCTGGAGTGGTTTGGGAAGTTCCACGTCGTTTAGCTGTTCGTCTAATTGCTTTTTAGTTGGGACAAAAGAATAGCGACCACACATATCAGTTGACGGTGAAATTTGTTTTAAAAAAAGCAGGAATTTCGCATTCAAAGTACAGCATTTAGCCTAGATTTATTTGAATTTTAAAAATAAAATGCTGATAATCAGAAAACTAAAATAATTTAGTTGAAAAACTTTTTGTTTTTATTAATTGCCAACACCATAAAAAAGCAAGCACCTAAATGCCTGATATTCAATATGCTTTTTTGAACTCGGTCGCCCAAAAACTTGTGGAAAACTATCTAACAACTACGCAGATTTCAACAGTGACTTGTGTTTGCTTCTATTATTCTGTTGTTAAGTGATCCTTGCTGTTGAAAAACGCCTGGTCCCCAACGTAAATTCACAACCGGCAGGCCTCTGAAAAGACTAATAGCCCGGAACGTATGTTTTTGAACATCGATGTTGACAAGTATCTAAGTATTTGAAAACGAAAGGAACATCTTTCGGGAGGACTGTGTATAAATTGAAGTTTGCTTTGAGTAAAAAAAAGGCCTTTTGCAGTTATATCGTTTTCCACAAATTAACAGCCCTGATGATGAGACTGGATTTTTTAATTTTTAACTTCTTTAAATAATATACCAATATTAATATGTGGAAAAGCGCTAGAGCAGAGGTATTCTATTTTTGTTTTAAACCTGAATCAGTTAAAATGTACCTGCATCATGCGTTTTAGTTTCAAACCTGAAGGTCAAGTGCCACGTATGGTAAAAATCTGGTTGATTACTGGATTGATCATGATTTTCATTCAAATCGTCATCGGCGGCATTACGCGGCTTACGGGGAGCGGTTTAAGTATCACCCGGTGGGAGGTTGTTAGCGGGACGCTCCCTCCTTTGAGCGAAGCTGCTTGGGTAGAAGCTTTTGATTTGTATAAAGCAACACCCCAGTATCGCTTAATTAATGCGGGGATGGATTTGTCCCAATTTAAGTTTATTTATTTCTGGGAATACTTCCACCGGGTCTGGGCTCGGTTGATGTTTTTTGTTTTCATCTTTCCTTTTGGTTGGTTTTTATGGCGCGGTATGTTTTCCAGGACTATAGTACCCCGACTACTAGTAGTGGTTTTATTAGCCGGTTTGGAAGGTTTCTTCGGCTGGATCATGGTGGCTAGTGGCCTGATCAAGCGCCCGTGGGTGAATGCGTACAATTTAACCTTGCACCTCACGATGGCGTTGATAATCTTCAGTTATTTGATGTGGACAACCCTTTTAGCTTATAAACCCAACTTACCCGCCACCAAAAACCGGAATTGGGTACGATTGAGTTGGGTGGTATCAGTGCTCACCTTTTTCCAACTTGCCTTAGGTGCAATGATGTCGGGCACGAAAGCAGGATTGTTTTACCCCCATTGGCCGGACATGGGCGGGAAGTTTGTCCCGGCCGTTTTGCTGGATTCTAGCCATTGGACACTCAGTAGTTTGACGAACTACGACTCTAACCCATTCATGCCTGCATTGATCCAATTCTTGCATCGAAACACGGCTTATATCTTAACAGTGTTAGTTTTGTATTTAGGCGGACAGTTGCTTCGTGAGGGGAAAATTTCTTTACCCATACGCAATGGAGTGATTTTTCTATGGGGAGTACTTGGCGTTCAGGTTACACTTGGAGTCGTCACCTTGGTTAACTGTGTGGGACACATACCTGTTATATTGGGCGTATTGCACCAAGCTGGGGCTGTATTTCTGTTGTGCGCCATTTTATATCTAACATTCCATTTAAATGGGAAAAACCAGGTGGGATAAAAGAAAGTGAGCGTGCCCTATAAAAGCAGTCTAGTTCAGAACTAACATTAAATCAGGGGATACCAACCATATATTAACAGATTACAAACAATTGATTTGGTCTAATCGGGCGATTCCAATGGGCCCATTTAATTAGCTGTTTACTTACATCAAGCCTGTTGATATATTGGGCTTTTCCCTATTTTTGCCTGTATACTATTGGTAGATTTTTAAGATTACGATGAACGTTTCGATAAAAGAAGAAAATGGATTCAGATATATTGAATCCGGGGAAAAAAAAGAAACCCTGTTGTTATTGCACGGGCTTTTTGGAGCATTGAGCAATTTTGAGGGAATATTCAAACGTTTTTCGGCTGACTACAATGTCGTGATTCCGATCCTTCCAATTTACGAAATGCCAATTTTGGAGGTTTCGGTCATGGGGCTAGTGGAATTCGTAAAGAAGTTTGTCGAGCATAAAAAACTTGAAACCGTACATGTCCTCGGGAATTCCTTGGGGGGGCATATAGCGCTTTTGTTTGCATTGGCAAAACCCGAACGTATTAGTTCTATCACACTTACGGGTAGTTCGGGGTTGTTTGAAAGTGCCTTTGGAACGGCTTTCCCAAAACGTGGTGATTATGATTACATTAAGCGTAAGACTGGGGATACATTTTACAACCCGCAAGTTGCGACTAAGGAATTGGTAGATGAAGTTTTCGGTATTGTAAATGACCGGAACAAAGCCATTCGTGTGATCGCTACAGCAAAGTCGGCAGTTCGACACAACCTGGGTGATAAACTTCACAAAATCAAATCTCCGACCCTACTTATTTGGGGGAAACAAGACGCCGTAACACCACCCTTTGTGGCTGAAAAATTTCATGAGCTTATAGAAGATTCCCGCCTATATTTCCTCGATCATTGCGGGCATGCTCCTATGATGGAAAAGCCTGAAGAATTTAATGAAATTTTGGATGCCTTTCTGAAAGAAGTAATTAGCGCGAGGATACCGATAGAATAAAGCTTTGGGTGGAATGAATGTGATCAATATTTGAGTTTATTGTCCTACCCTATAAATTCTCCAACAGCCAGTTTTTAAATTCAGGGTATTCTGAGTTTAAATATGTCGCTTGCTTTTCTTTGTCCAGTAATTCTTTCAGTTGTTTAGGAAGATTGATGTTCGTTTGAAGAACCTCTTGAACCGTTTCAAGAAATTTTGCCGGATGCGCTGTTTCTAAGATTATTCCAGCAGATTCATCTTCCTTTTGGTCTGTAAAATCTTTCCAAGCTAAATAGGCCACGGCTCCGTGTGGATCCATAACATATTGATAGCGAGCATAAATTTCCCTTATGGCTTTTAGGGTAGTGATATCATTGAATCCATAACCCGAAACATGTTCCTTTATAATGTTCCACGTGGAACCAAACATATCTAGCATGCGGGCAAAATTAGAAGGATTACCTACATCCATTGCGTTGGAAATCGTTGGTATTGATGCACGTGGTTGAAAGTTGCCTGTATTTAGATATTCCGGTACAACGTCATTGATGTTGGTGGCTGCAACAAAATGTGCAATAGGCAGGCCCATTTTTTGCGCTAGTAATCCCGCGGTGAGGTTGCCAAAGTTGCCGGATGGGACTACGAATGTTATTTTAGAATGCCGGCGGTATACTTGTTTGAACGCTTCGAAATAGTAGAAGATTTGGGGAATGAGCCGGGCGATATTGATACTATTGGCAGAACTCAGCCGGAATTGTCGCCGAAGTTCGGCATCTAAAAATGCTTGTTTTACTAAGGCTTGGCAGTTGTCAAAAGTCCCATTGATTTCCAAAGCTGTGATATTGCTGCCTAGGCCCGTCAACTGCTTTTCCTGCAATGGGCTTACTTTACCCGATGGATATAAGATGACTACGCGCACGCCAGGTATATTTAAAAAACCTGCTGCCACGGCACCGCCAGTATCGCCGGATGTTGCAACTAGTATGGTCAAGGCTTTCTCTTCTTTTCCCTGCTGATTATAGTACGACATCGTTTCAGCCATGAATCGAGCGCCAAAATCTTTGAAGGCCAATGATGGACCATGAAATAACTCTAATACGTAGGCTCGGTCGCCTAACTCTACTACTGGTGCGGGGAAGTTAATAGCACGATGAACGATTTGTTTTAAATCAGTTGCCGGAATTTCGTCGGCTAAAAGGGCATTGGATATTTCAAAGGCAATTTGCTGAAAATTGAATCGATCTATATTTTTGATAAAATCCAGGGGTAATATTGGAATTTGAAGCGGCATGAATAAACCGTTATCCTGCGGTAGTCCTTGGAATAATGCCTCTTTAAATGTGCTCCGCAAATTTTTGTCTCTGGTGCTGTATAATATCATGTTGCAAATTGATATGTTCCACGTGGAACAACAAGGTTAAATCTTGGTTATTCTAAACTCAACTCTACGGTTTTGTGCGCGTAAATCTTCATTGCTATTGTCGTTTATAGGGTATTTAGGGCCATGTCCGATTGTTTGAATCCGGTGTTCATTAATATTTTTTGCTACTAAGAAGTCTCGAATAGCATTTGCGCGGTCTACTGATAGCTGGATGAGATCACTCAATTGCCCAACATTGTCAGAATGCCCTTCAATGCGAATTTCAAGATTAGGATTTTCAGTTAGGATTGCTGCCAGCCGTTCTAGTTCCGGGTAGGATTTTTCCAGTATGATAGCCTTTGATTGTTGAAAAAAGATAGGCAGGAGTTCAATCTTGTCATCAACCTCCATGGGGTAAAGCCATAGGTCTATTTGGTAGTATTCTTGAAAAAAGTAGTAGTCGCGCCGAAATAATATGGTGTCAGGTTGTCCGACAAAAGCCCCTTTTTCCGGGCTCAGTACAAATTGTACGCCTTTAGGGATTTTGAGTGAAAAAAATCCGTTTGCTGATTTCAAGGAGTTTTTCGATCCTCCGGCCGCGCCATAACGAATGGTGGCGTTGGGTATAAGTTCTCGTGTTTTTCGATTGAAAATTCGGCCACGTATTTCAAACTCAGTAGGCTGGGGTGGGGCAATTCTAACTCGAAAGATATCGCTGTTGCCGTCACGGGTTGAGGTAAAGTATAAATACCCGGAGGTCATGTTAAAATAGGGTTGACTTTCGTCGGCAGGGGAGTTGACTGGTTCGACTACCCGTACCGGTTGCGTCCAATTGGTCCAGGTTTCATCCAGGCGTTTACACATGAAGATGTCGTTACCCCCTGAACTCTCCCAGCGATTAGAAGAAAAAAACAGGGTTGAATTATCCTCTGAAAGGTAAGGAGTGGTTTCGCGTTTATTGGAGTTCACTATTGTCCCCAAGTTCTGTGGCGCCGACCAAATGTTTTCCTCTTTTAGAAAACAAACATAAAGGTCCATATCCCTGGAATCGTGGCGAACTGCAGAGAGAATCAGCACCGTACCATCATAACTCATCGTCAGGTTGACGTCGGATGTAATGGTATAGTATTCATCAATCGTAACAGGCACTGGGTGGGTCCAGAAACTATCCACCCTTTTTATCAAGGAAAACCCTTTGTTCATATCGCCTTTTTCCGAAAATTGATTGATGCAGTAAAAGGCGTTTGGATCGGGCGTAATAGCCACAATACTGTTGGGTAATGCGTTATTCAAGGGTTCTTTGGGGTGAAGTAGAAAATAGAAGTTGGCGGAGTCGCCTTCTGCTATCCATACTTCTTGGTTAAACGAGGATGTCGCGGGGTCGCTCACGGGTTTTCCTGCCAGTTCGGAATAAATATTGCGAAGGATTCGGTCGTACTTCTCAGGCGGATATTTTTTGTACAGATCGACACTGTCCAAAAACAAATAGCGGTTGAACTCTGGATATGCCACGCGGGTAAAAAAGAGCGTATTGCCATCCCGGCTTGGAACTGGTGTTATTTCATCATAGGATGAGTTGATGAACTCAGGTAATTTTTCCAGCTGGAAGTACTGATACTCCTGACATAGTATAATTTGGATGGGAGCAAAAAATAGTGGAACCAATAAGGGGAAAGCTTTAGACATAGCCGCGGCAGTTTGAATGGATTAGAGTCGCCCGTTTCAACAGAAAAGTACCTTAGATGCAGAGCGTTGGTGTAAAGGTACAGATGCAGGATTTTTGTCCATACCCGGCCTTATATTTTGCATAAAAAAAACTGTTTCTGTCAGACGACGGAAACAGTTTAGGTCTTAGCATAGATAGAGCCTCAACCAGGTTTTTTAATCGAGGCGTTCCCAAATACCTGCTATACCTTGTCCCCCCCCAACACAGGCCGTGACCATACCATATTTTTGTTTGCGCCGGCGCATTTCATTGAGCAATTGAACGGACAGTTTAGCGCCTGTACATCCAAGCGGATGCCCTAAGGCGATAGCTCCGCCATTGACATTTACCATGTCCGGATTAAGGCCAGCCTCCTGAATTACGGCTAAGGCTTGTGCAGCAAAAGCCTCGTTAAGTTCAATCAAGTCAATATCGTTCAACTTCAAACCTGCTTGCCGGAGAGCCTTGGGAATTGCCTGTACCGGGCCAATACCCATGTACAATGGATCAACGCCAGCTACGGCGCATGCTGCCAAGCGGGCGATAGGTTTCACGCCTAGATCGTTCATCATTTGCTCGGACATGACCAACACAAAAGATGCTCCATCGGATGTTTGCGAAGCATTGCCGGCCGTAACGATACCACCATTAGCAAATACCGGGCGCAGTTTGGAAAGGCCTTCCAAAGTCGTATCCCGGCGCACCCCTTCATCGGTTTCAACCATGAATTCCCGCTCTTGTCGCTTGTCGTTTTCTACCCATACTTCCTTGACCTGAATAGGTACAATTTCATTCCTAAATTTTCCAGCGTCGATTGCTTTCGCCGCTTTAGTGTGTGAATTCATGGAAAAGGTATCCGAAGCTTCGCGGCTGATCTTATATTTTTGAGCGACCGCTTCAGCAGTCAACCCCATGCCTACCAGATAATCTGGAGTTTCGGTAGCAATGTTGTAATTCGGGGCAAGTTTATAGCCAGTCATAGGAATCAAACTCATGCTTTCCACCCCTCCGGCGATGTAACATTGGCCCATACCTGCCCGGATTTTTGCAACGGCAATACTGATGGTTTCCAAACCGGAGGCGCAATAGCGATTTACGGTCATGCCCGGAACGTCTTTGCCAAGCGCACGCACCGCGATCAAACGACCAATTTGCAGCCCTTGTTCGCCCTCCGGATTGGCACAACCGACAATGACATCGTCGACCATCTCCGGTTTTAAGCCAGGCGTCGACTGGATTAAATGTTGAATAACTTCAATCGCCAAGTCATCAGGGCGGGTACTTTTGAATCCGCCTTTGCCCGCTTTGCCAACAGCGGTGCGAAATCCCGAAATGATATATGCTTCCATGTTTACTTTTTTATCAGGTGAATATTCAAACCGATGGTGGTTTTTGTAAGTACTTTGTTTAGTTTCGGAGTGGTTTCCCTGTTTCCAGCATGTGCTGAATGCGCGCCAGCGTTTTTTGCTCGCCGCAAAGGCTGAGAAAAGCCTCCCGTTCCAAATCAATCAAATACTGTTCGGAAACCTGTTGTGGGCTGGTAAGGTCGCCGCCGCAAAGTACCCAAGCAATTTTGTGCGCAATTTTAATGTCGTGCTCGCTGGCATAATTGCCCAGTTTGAGTGAATGCGCCGCGATATACAAAGCGCCGAGGCCAGTGCGGCCGAGCACCTGAATGTCGGTCCGTGGTATTGGCCGCACATAGTTATCGGCTAGTTCGAGCACTTTTGCCTTTGCTTCGCCGATATTTCGGGCTGTATTTTGTACAACCTGATCTTTTTGCGCTAGCAGGTATCCGTAGTTAAATGCTTCGTGAGCGGAAGTAGCTACCTGCGCCAGTGCAATGGTTTTGAACTTTTCGATTAGGGTTGGTATTTGCACGTCGCCTTCGCGGCTATACGCATCGGATGCGCGCACCGCAAATTCTTTAGTACCGGCGCCTCCCGGGATCAGGCCTACACCAACTTCCACCAAGCCAATGTAACTTTCCGCTGCTGCCAGCACGCTATCGCAATGCATGGCAAACTCACATCCACCCCCGAAAACATAACCTTGAGTAGCCATCACTACTGGTACGGAGGAGTACCGCAACCGCATAGAGGTTTGCTGGAAAAGGCTCACAGCCATATTCAGTTCGTCCCACTCTTGTTGGTATGCCATCATGGCAATCATCATCAAGTTGGCGCCAACGGTGAAATTCTGAGCGTTGTTGCCGATAATCAAGCCTTTCCAACCGTCTTCCTCCGCGATACGAACGGATTCATTTAAACCGCGCAGAATGCCCTCGCCGATAGCGTTCATTTTTGAATGAAATTCCAGGCACAACACGCCATCGCCGATATCATGCAGGCTGACCTCTGCATTTTGATACACCGGTTTTTGGTCGCGATAGGCGTCGAGCACAATAAATGCGCTACTGCCAAGCGGTTCATATTGCTTGGTAAGCGGGTTGTAACAACTGCGTTGTCCGTTTTCCGATTTGTAAAAACTGGAATGACCGGCCTTCAGCATTTCTTTCACCCAAGAGGCTACCTTTTCGCCGCGCGCTTCGGCGGCCTCTACGCCTTCGGCCACACCGACAAGGTCCCAATATTCGAATGGCCCTTTTTCCCAAGCAAACCCGGCGCGAAGTGCATCATCTATTGCAAATAAAGTATCGCTTATTTCCGGAACCCGGTTGGAGGCGTAAGCAAACAGCCCTAAGAACGATCGCTGGAGTAATTCCGCGCCTTTGTCAGTTCCTTTGAAAATAGCTTTTATTCGCCGGGGCAACTCATCTATTTGCTTGAGCGTATCGAGTATCGGAAGTTTTGTTTTTTGCGAAGGCGCATATTCCAAGGTATCGAGGTTGAGGGCCAGAATTACCGGGCGTCCTTTCTCGTCCTTGTCCCCGGTTTTTTTGTAAAAACCTTGTCCTGACTTGTTGCCAAAAAATTTGTTTTCCGTAAGGAACTGCAAAAATTTGGGAATTTCAAAAGCAGCAATCTGCTCGTCGTCGGGGCAGTTTTGGCGCATACCGTTGATCACGTGCACAGCAGTATCCATACCCACCAAATCACCCAAGCGGAATGTGCCCGTTTTGGGGCGTCCGATCGGCGGCCCGGTAAGGGTGTCGACCGTGGCAATATCCAAGCCAATTTCCTGGGTGAGGTGGAAAATTTTGGCCATCGCGTAAACGCCAACGCGGTTGGCAATAAATGCTGGGGTGTCTTTGCACAGGACCGTTTGTTTGCCCAGAATTATGTCGCCAAACTGCATAAAAAATGCCGTAACATCCGGAAGGGTATCTTTTGTTGGGATGATTTCCAACAAGCGCATATACCGGGCTGGGTTAAAAAAGTGCGTGCCAAGGAAATGCTGTTTGAAATCAGCGCTTCGCCCCTCGGTCATCAAATGCACTGGAATTCCGGAGGTATTCGTAGTTACCAGCGTACCCGGTGTTCGGTGTTTTTCAACAGTTTCAAAAACCTGTTTTTTTACGTCCAGGCGTTCAACAACCACTTCAATAATCCAATCGCAGCCTTTTATTTTGGGAAAATCATCTTCAAAATTTCCTACCGTAATGCGCGATGCAAAACGGGTGTCAAAAAATGGTGCGGGCTTCGACTTCAAAGCAGCAGCCAGCGCATTACTGGCCATGCGGTTGCGCGTAGCAGGATTTTTCAGTTCTTGTTCGTTCAAATCTGGGGGTAAAATGTCGAGCAAGAGCACTTCCAATCCGCATCCGGCCAAGTGTGCCGCAATGCCAGTACCCATCAGGCCTGAACCAAGTACGGCTACTTTGTGAATATGTTTGTTAAGCATGATTTAGGAAAATATTGTTAGGGATAACCAATTTATCCAGCGAAAGTTCGCTTCGCGAAGGTAGGCTTTTCTCGGGCTATTATGAATTGACTTTTCAGATGTTTGGCTGTCGAAAACAAATTGACCGTAGATTAAGCGGGTTTTTACTCCTTTTGCCAATTTGCTGCAATACCTGGCCCCACTTGGCAGCGTTGCTAGGGATAAAATGTATCTACATTTAATCACACAAACCAGACACTGTTACTTTACCTGCTTTCGATATGAAAAACAAAATTTACAATTCCCGTATGCTTCGGGTTCTTGGAGTCATTTTAAGTGTATTAGTTTGGTTGGCCAACAACACCAATCCACCCACCGGCCGAACTGGGGCGCCATTCGATGGCAACTGTGTGGATTGCCATGGAGGATCCAATCCGGGTGGTTTTAACGGCACAGTTGCCGTCGTTGGGATGCCTTCTACAGTGGAAGCAAATACTACCTACCCACTTACCATAACGTTGACGCCCACTGCCGGCTCACCCATTCGGGGCGGTTTCCAGTTGGTCGCTGTCGATGGTAATAACGCCAACGCCGGCGATTTGACGGCAGGAAACGGGCAAAGCGGCACCGAGTTTTTTAACAGTCGCGAATACCTGGAACATCGTGGGGGCAAGATATTTACAGGTGGAGGGCCGGCATCCTGGACGTTTAATTGGAAATCACCAGTGACAGCAGCCGGCAATACGATTAAGTTTTACTTCATTGGCAATTTTACCAATGGCAACAACCAGGATTCCGGCGATTTTCCAATTACCGCCTCTGAAACCTACGCCTTTAGCGGTCCTCCGCCAGTTACCGCTGTAATTTCCAGTACTACCAATGTGTCTTGTTTTGGTGGCAATAACGGCTCCGCTACCGTTGAGCCTGCTGGCGGCGTGCCGCCCTACACCTATTTATGGATGCCAGGCGCCCAAAACACGCAAACTGCCGTCAACCTCACTGCCGGTACCTATACCGTCACTGTGACAGGCTCCAGCGGTAGCGGCTCGGCCACTGCTACGGCAGTTATCACCCAGCCGCCGGTGCTCAATGCATCTGCTTCAGTAAATGGTATTTTAACTTGTATTAATACCTCCGTGACGGGTACGGCAAATGCATCCGGAGGGACTCCGCCGTATACCTACAATTGGTCGAACAATACCTCGGGCCAGCAGACACAGTTTACAGCACCCGGTACTTACACGGTGTTGGTGACGGATAATAACGGTTGTACCAAAACGGCGTTTGTCAATGTAACCAGTAATACTACCCCCCCGAATGTGGAAGCGGGCCCGCCTGGTGCCATCAGCTGTGCGCAACCTAACGATACGCTAAACGGCGCCGGCACCTCAACTGGCCCGACATTTAGTTATTTATGGACCGCCTCCAATGGTGGAAATATACTTTCAGGCGCCACAACACTGAATCCTGTAGTGAACGCGGCCGGCACTTATACGTTGGCAGTTACCAATTCTAACAATGGTTGTACTGCCTCCGACGCTACCACTGTAACCGCTAGCACGCAAGCCCCAACCGCCACGGCTACCGGCGATACGCTTACCTGTGTGAAAACCTCCGTAACCTTGACGGCCAGTACGAATGCCTCACAACCGGCATTTAACTGGTCGGGGCCCAACAATTTTAGTTCTAACCAACAAAACCCCAATACCAGCACAAGCGGTACATACACCGTAACGGTCACAGACCAAACGACGGGTTGTACCAAAACCGCCACGGCTACGGTAGGTCTTAATAATACGGCTCCTACGGCCACGGCTACGGGTAATACAATCACCTGTAGCACACCTAATGTGCCCATCACGTCAAGTTCAACCACTCCGGGTGTTACCTATGCCTGGACCGGCCCCAACAATTTCAGTTCCAATCAACAAAGCCCAACGGTAAGCACCGCTGGCAGTTATACCGTAACGGTAGTTAATCCGGCCAATGGATGTTCGGCAACGGCAACAGCAGCCGTCACGGCCAACACCACCCCCCCTACGGCATCTGCCACGGCAGAAACATTGACTTGCGCCGACACGATGGCGCAAATCAGCCTGACCACAAATGCCAACCCGGCAACATTCGCATGGGCCGGCCCGAATGGTTTTACTTCGACGGTCCAAAACCCCGAGGTGCTCGCCCCGGGCGGATACACCGTTACGGTAACCAACCCGTCCAACGGCTGTACTTCGACAACCCAAGTAACGGTAACCCAAAATATTACCTCGCCAACAGCCAGCGCCACCGTTCCGGGCAACCTGAATTGTGTAACCAGTTCCTTGCAACTTAATGGCACCACCTCTTCCCAGGGAAATAATTTTCAATACCTCTGGACAACAGTCGACGGCAACATCACCGCCGGGGCAACGACACTGACCCCGACGGTTGATGCTCCCGGCACCTATACGCTGCGCGTTACCAATAACGTAAATGGGTGTACGGCTACGACTTCTGTTACGGTTGTGGAATCCCCACCCGTTACAGCCACCACCCAAGTGTTGGCTCAGGCCAGCTGTAACGGGAGTTCGGATGGTATAGCTGTAGCCCTTCCCGGTGGTGGCTCTGGCAGCGGTTTTACTTTTTTGTGGTCGACCAGCGCAACAAACGATACAATCACAAACCTCACAGCGGGCACCTATATCGTAACTATTACCGACAGTGAAACCTGCACTGCAACCGCATCCGTAACGATAACCGAACCCGCTGTTTTACAAGCCAATGCTTCCGCTACCGGTGAAACAAGTGCCGGCGCCAACGATGGTACGGCAACCGCTGCACCTACCGGCGGTACCGTGCCCTACTCCTTTTTGTGGAGCAATAACGCAACTACAGCGACAATTACGGGCTTGGCCCCTGGCGCCTACACAGTTATCGTTACCGACGGTAATGGTTGTACCTCGATGCAAACCGTTACGGTCAACAGCTTCAATTGTACCATTGCCGCTTCGGCTACTACTACCCCCGTGACCTGTAACGGCGCCGGAGACGGCACTGCAACCGTTGTTGTTACCGGCGCCGCCGACCCAGTGAGCTATCTTTGGTCAAATGGCGATACCACTGCTACGATTACCAATTTAAGTCCAGGCACGTACTCTGTTGCAATTCTTGATGCCAACAACTGTCCAGCTCAATTGTCCGTACAAATTACCAGCCCAGCAGTTTTACTGGCTAATGTTTCCGTTACTCACGAAACCGGGCTTGGACTAAACGACGGCACCGCTTCCTCCCAACCTACCGGCGGTACAGCGCCTTATTCTTACCTATGGAGCAACAGCGCTACTACAGCGACCATTACCGGGTTGGCGCCAGGGACCTATACCCTAACTTTGACGGATAACAACGGCTGCACAGTAGTTCGAACAGTTAATATTAATGCTTTCAACTGCAATCTGACGGGTTCCATTTCTGTGGCCAATGTTTCTTGCTTTGGAGGAAATGACGGTCAACTCACCGCGCTTCCTTCAGGCGGAACGGCACCTGTGGATTATTCCTGGTCGACCGGCGACACTACTGCTACGGCTTCTAATCTGACTAGTGGTACCTACACGGTAACGCTTACCGATGCCGAGGGATGCGAGGCCGTATTGTCTGCTACCCTTACATCACCCACCGCGCTGGTTGCAACCGCTACTGGAATTGTACCAACTTCTTGCCCGGAAAGCAAGGATGGCTCTTTTAGTGTAGTCATTTCAGGAGGCATTCCACCATATACTTATTCCTGGCCAGGAACAAGCACTCAAAACCTGGGCGTCGGTACGTACACCGTTACGGCAACGGATGCCAACGGATGCTCTACCACTGTTTCGGCAACAATCGTTTCCAACGATACCACGCCACCGGTTATTAATTGCATGACAGCCCCTGTAAATTTCTGTTTTGGTACGCCGGTACAATTTTCAAGTCCACCCGTAGCTGACAATTGCAGCCTGAACGGCGCTATGCCCGAATTGATCTCCGGCCTGCCCAGCGGTTCTAATTTTCCGGTAGGCGAAACGGTACAGGTATACCGGATCACCGATGTATCTGGAAATACAGCCACCTGTTCGTTTTCCATTATTGTCGGGCCGCCAATTGAACTGAACCTGATCAGTTTTACCAATGATGTGAACAACGCTGGTATGGGCAGTATTGAGGTAAGCGCCTCCGGCGGCACTGGCGGCCTTAATTTTTTCTGGAAAAAAGACGGCGCTGATTTTGCCAACACAAAAAATCTCACCGGACTTATGGCAGGCGTGTATACCTTGATTGTAACAGACGCCAACGGCTGTTCTAAATCTTTGGCGCCGGTAACGATTACGAATACCGTCGGAGCGTTGGAGCCAGGTGAAAACCTGTGGGTGCGCATTATGCCCAACCCAGCCAAACAGCAATTCCGCTTGGATATTAAAGGTATCCAACCAGCGACTATTCAGCTGCTTGATCGCACAGGCCAGCTCATCCGCCAACTCGAACCCAACACCTGGTATCACCCAGTTGAGGTGTCTGATTTATCTGCCGGATTATATTACCTCGGCGTGTTTGATAGCCAAGGCGGTTATTTGATCATCAAGTGGATAAAAGTGGATTGATACAAATCAACTGAGAAGCGAAAGGTCGCGGTTGCCAGACAGCCGCGACCTTTATTTATATGTATCTTTGAACAAAACTTGCGTCGTAACAACATGTCCGGCACTATTTTGGGTAGCTGCTTTCTGTTTTATTTCAAATATCCTTGAGTGGCGCAACGGCTGCAGTATAATTGTGTTTAACCTTCACCGGACTCATTTTTACCTTATAATAAATTAACAGGCGTCATCCATCGAATTAGCAGATATTTGCACGCTTAAAAATTATCGTCAAACTTTTTAAAATTATTCAACCGCCTACATGGAAGAGAAAAAGCGCAGAAAGCGCATCCACAGGCCGATCGAGGGTGAAACGCTGCAAGAGCGCCCCGAATCAACGGACCTCCGCGATGAAAATGATCGCAGAGAATTTGACAAAGAAACCAAACCCTGGCAAGACCGCGAAGGCGGTGGCGGCGGTGAACGTCGCCCCTGGCAAGACCGCGAAGGTGGCGGCGGTGAACGTCGTCCCTGGCAAAATCGCGAAGGCGGCGGCAGTGAACGTCGCCCCTGGCAAGACCGCGAAGGCGGCGGCGGTGAACGTCGCCCCTGGCAAGACCGCGAAGGCGGTGGCGGTGAACGTCGCCCCTGGCAAGACCGCGAAGGCGGTGGCGGTGAACGTCGCC
>CAZVZH010000011.1:0-6534 GCA_964630705.1 uncultured Saprospiraceae bacterium
AAACCCCCAGGAGATCATAATGGATAAAAACGTAGCCAAAAGCGATCCGGGGTTGAAAAAAGGGATGCGGCTGCGGGTACCTGCCCCGTAGCGGTAAATGGTGGAGAAACCGGCATAAAAAAGCAGGAGGACAACCACCCAACGAAAAAAGAATACCAGGAATTTGGTGACCAAATCCACTTTGATGTACTCGAAAGTGAAGGCTAAAATGGTGTTTCCCAAAATGACAAATACCACGGCGCCTACCAAAACCAGGCCGATCAAAAAGGTCAGCTGAATGGCGATCAGCCGCTTTTCCATGGCGGTACGCCGCCGGAAGGTGAGGTGGTGGTCTTTTTCGAAGCCCTGCATCATCGACAACATTCCGTTGGACGCAAACCAGATGGCCAGCAAAAAGCCGAACGATAATAGGCCGCTGCGTTGCCGGGTGGCAATGTCCTGAATGGATTTGAACAACATATCGCCGGCTTTACCAGGCATCACCCGTTCGATGGAGGCAGCCAGTACGCTGTCGAAATTTTCGTACAGCGGCGTGTAGGCCAGCAGGGTAAACAGCACGATAATCGATGGGAACAACGACAAAAAAAAGTCGAAGGCCATGCTGTTGGCCCGGGTAACGATGGCGTCGCTTTGCGTTTCGCGGCGGATAAATACCACGAGGTTGTACAAGGGGATGCGTTTAAGGCCAGGCAAGGAGTGGTTTTTGGACCAGTCCAAAAGGCCAAGCCACCAGGGGTGCTGCGTAAAATACTGCAGGAGACGTTCGATGTAAGGGACGGGTTTCATGGCGGGTGGGCCAATGCTGGTCAGAAGTGTGGGCGGAGTTTTTCCAGCAACAGTTCCGGCGCCTGCACCACTTTTTTTGTCGTTGAATCGAAAAAGCAAAGGCGTACGGTTCCGGCGTTGACGAGTTTGCGTTTTTCATTAAAAATTTCGCTGCGGAAGGTGATGTAGCGATCCGGGAGTTTACGAATCTCGGTGTGTATGGTCAACAAGTCGTCATAAAAAGCCGGGCGCACAAAGCGCATGTCCAGGCTAACAACAGGCAGCCAAATGCCATACACTTCTTCCAATTCTTTGTATGTCAGCCCCAACGAACGGATTGTTTCGACCCGGCCGACTTCAAAATACTCGGCGTAGCGCCCGTAATAGAGGTATCCCATTTGGTCGGTTTCGCCGTAGCGCACGCGGAGTTGGACATCGCAATGATACATGCCTGAAAAATTGTGACAATGGAGGGTCAAATTTCCTCACGTTCGATGGGGCAGGTCATGCAGTGGCTGCCGCCACGGGCGCGGGAAAGTTCGTTCGACGGGATGGTGATGATCGTGTTTTCTACTTTGTCGGGAGTCGTTTTTTCATTGGCAAAGTCGCGCAGGAGTTTTTCGGCGCCGACCACTTTGTAGCCGAATTCCTTAAACGCTTTTTCGGTCACCGGGTTGCGGTCGTAGGTGATGGCAACGCCGGGCTTGAGGGTCACCAGATTGCAGCCGTCGGTCCATTGTTCGCGTTCCTGGTAAGGGCTTTCGCCCTGGCCGGCCCAGATGAATTCCATTTTTGGGTTTACCTCGGCGAGTAAAAAATCTTTCAGGCTGGGATATTCCACTTCTTCTCCGTTGGCACGGTGCACGTCGACGAAGGAGCCCAGGCCGTCTTGTACGATCGGTTTGTAGCCTACCAGATGGTTGTGGTTGATCTGGGTAAAAATAGTATCGATGTGCATGTAGGTGCGTTCGGCCGGGATGTTTACTTGCACGACATTTTTAATGATTCCCCGGTCGAAGAGCGTGTTTTTGATCAATTGGAAAGCATAGTTGTTGGTCCGTTCGGAGCAACCGATCAGGAGGTAATCTTTGTTGAGCATCATGACATCGCCGCCTTCGATGCTGAGCGTTTCGCCTTTTTTGGAAGGCGGAAATTTGTCCACCCGGTTGAGGTTGATGGTTTTGCCATCGGCTTTGAGGCGTCGGAAAACGGGGTGGCTGCTGAAGATCAGCCGGGTGAGAAAATTTTCGCGAAAGCGCGCTGATTTGTTGGCTTTGGTGATCAGCACATAGTCTTTGATGGTAACGGCGATGTCGCGGGTGAAGATGAGATTGGGAATGGGATCAAAGAGAATCCGGTCTTCGGGTTCGAGGTAGCCGGTGATCAGGGTGTCGGCAAGTTGCTCGGAAGACAGTCCGGCCAAGCGGGGAATGAACGAGTAGGGGAGCTCCTCAAAATCCGTGATTTTGTTGATGACCTCGTATTTGGATTCCTCGTCGCGGGTGCTTTCCGCCAGCAGGTCGCGTACTTCCAGAACATTCTCCTTTCCGACAAATGCCGTCAGTATGCCTTTAAAAATATCGTGCTCGTCTTGCATGTTGGGCAGATGCACAATGTCGTCGAACAAGAGTTCGCCGGCTCTTTTGGGAGTAATGCGAGCAATGCCCTCATCAGGCCGGTGAATGATTACTTTTTTTAATCGTCCGATTTCGGAGTCGACATAAATTCGGCTGTTAGCGTCCATGAAAATAATTAGTTGGTAAAAGGAAAGGGCAAAGTAAAGCGGCGCAAAAGTAGGGTGAAATTTGGGGAGCGGAAAACATGCATGGTGGAGTAAAATGCTGAAACTTGGTCAGTAATGCACTTTGCAGGGGAATTTGGTTTGGAAACATGAGCGGGCGAAAATGGAAATTTTCGGGAATTCGCTTGTAAACATGGGGGGCTTGTCTACCTTTGCCCGGCAAGTTTTTAACGGTTTATTAACGCCTGGGGAGCCCTGATCGAGTTTAGATCACATCTAAATAAGGCCGGCATTTAACACTTCGTTTGGCGGTAATCAGACCGTTGGTATTTTTGCGCTGACAAAACGGTGACCTTGACCTGATTTTCAATGATCCGAATTGTTCAAACGAGTGATTTTTTTCGACCAACAGCCATTAACTCGCATCTTCTGAATATGTTGCTGAAACGCATCTGCTGGGTTTTTTCCATCTTATTTCTGGCTTCCCTGTCCGCTCAAGCGGCTCCCTCTATTGAAGAAGGCAAAACCCTGTTCGCCGCTAACTGCGCCTCTTGTCACAACAAAAACATGCGGGACAACCTGACCGGTCCTGCGCTTGCCGGCTTGGAAGAACGCTGGGCTGCCTTCCCGCGTACCGACCTGTACAAATGGATACGGAACTCTCAAGCGCTGGTAGCCGAAGGGCATCCGCGCGCTGTGGAGCTTTGGAACCAGTGGAAACCCACCCTGATGAACAGCTTCACGGGTTTGACCGATGATCAAATCGAAAGCCTCATCCTGTATATCAACGACGCTGCCACACCTAAGCCTCCTGTGAATGGCGGCGGGCCGGGAGGGGTTGCCGGAGCGGCCAAAGAAAGCGACAATAATCTTTGGCTTTTTGGCGGCCTGGCCCTCATTCTGGGCTTGCTGGCCTTTGCGCTGATGCGCATTGTCGACAGCCTAAGCAATATTTCCCGGGTTCAGGCTGGCCAAGCCCCGGTTTCCCGCACTTTGGCTCAAACCCTCAGCACGAAAGGCGCGGTGGCATTCCTGGTGTTTGCACTCGTTTTGATTTTTGGTTACAAAACGGTGGACAACGCTACCCGCATGGGGCGCCAACAAAATTACCAACCCGACCAGCCCATTGCATTCAGCCACCAGATTCACGCTGGCGTGAACAAAATTGACTGTCAATATTGCCACGATTCCGCCCGGCGCTCGAAACACTCGATGATCCCCGGAACGAATACCTGCATGAACTGTCATGCCGCTATCAAAAAAGGTACTATCTCCGGAACCTCCGAAATAACTAAAATTTTCGCCTCTATCGGCTTCGACCCGATTGCCAACAAATACATCGACGGCTATGACTCCTGGACGGAGGACCAAATCGCCGATCTTTATAAAAAATGGATCGGCCAGGAATACATGTCGGCCAACTCGCTGACCGCCATGAATGACGCGGGCCGTTCCATCGTGGCTGCCCAATGGGATGGCGTGGTTCGAGCCCTCAAAAACGACTCGAACGGCAAAATCCAGGGGCCGATTGAGTGGGTCCGTATTCACAATCTGCCCGACCATGTTTACTTCAACCACGCCCAACACGTGGCCGTCGGACAGGTAGCTTGCCAAAAGTGCCACGGCCCGATCGAAGAAATGGAGGTGGTTTATCAATATTCCACTTTGGGTATGGGCTGGTGCATCAATTGCCACCGCGAAACCGAAGTAACCGCTTTCGCCAACAACGACTTTTACAAACAATATGAACGCTATCACGAAGAACTGGCGGCCGGCAAACGGTCTAAAGTTACCGTGTCGGATATCGGTGGCCTGGAGTGCCAAAAGTGCCACTATTGAAATATGGGTAATGTGGTCAATGTGGTCAATGCGATCAATGGTAAAAATACATTACCCACATTGACCACATTACCCACATTACCCACATTGACCACATTAAAAAAATCATTGACCACATTCCATATTAACATGCACCACGATAACGGTATTTGGGTTAACACCGAAGATTTAAACCGGGAGGAGTCTTTTGTTCAGGCTGCTGAAAAAGAATTTTCCATCGATAACCTGGGCGAAACCGACGGCAATTGGACTGCTTCCCGCCGCGATTTTCTCAAATTGATGGGCTTTGGCCTGGGCGCTGCAACCTTGGCCGCTTCCTGTGAAATTCCGGTCAAAAGAGCGGTTCCGTATGTCACCAAGCCGGATGATATTGTTCCGGGTGTGGCCAATTATTTTGCCTCTTCTTTTGTGAACGGCGGCGACTATTGCGCCATTCTGGTAAAAACCCGGGAGGGTCGTCCCATCAAAATTGAAGGCAACTCTCTCAGTAGTGTGACTGCTGGCGGCACGAGTGCCCGCGCGCAGGCCATGGTGCTGAGTTTGTACGATACGCGCCGCATTAAAAGCGCAGGTACGGTGGAAAATGGTGCGGTAAAGCCCATGTCGTGGCAAGATTTGGATACCAAAATTAAAGGCCAACTTCAGTTGGGCGGCAATATCCGGCTGATCACCCACACGCTGATCAGCCCGACGGCGAAAAAAGCCCTGGCCGAGTTTATGGCCCAATACCCGAACTCGAAAGTTGTTACCTACGATCCCGTTTCGAGCGCTGCTTTATTGGCGGCCAACCAACAGTGTTTTGGCTTGCGTACCATTCCGGACTACAAGTTCGGAGAAGCCGATGTGATCGTATCCTTTGATGCAGATTTTCTCGGCACCTGGATCAGCCCCGTGGAATACGCCCGCGGCTATGCTGCCAAACGCAAAATCAAAACGGCAAAAGGCGCCACCATGTCGCGCCATTATCAGGTGGAGGGTAAAATGACCCTTACCGGCTCGAATGCCGACCACCGCATACAAATTAAACCCAGCGAACTGGGCGCCGCCATTTGCGTGCTGCACAACGAAGTCGCTGCCAAATTGGGCGCTGTCACCATTTCTGCGCCCGCCCTGAACGACAAAGCCAAAGCTGCCTTGAAAATGGTGGCTGCCGAACTCGTTGCCGCTTCCGGCAAATCGCTGGTGGTCAGCGGCTCCAACAATGTCATGGAGCAGGTGATCGTCAACAAAATCAACGATATGCTTGGCAACATCAACCGAACGGTTGATTTCAGCACGGTAAACAACCTGCGTCAAGGCGACGAACGTGACATGGCTCGTCTGATCGGCGAAATGAATGCCGGACAGGTGTCGATCGCCATTGTCTGGGGAGCCAACCCCGCTTACGATTTGCCCAATGCCGCCGCTTTCAAAACGGCGTTTGCCAAAGTGAACACCCGGATTTCATTTTCCGGGGTCATGGACGAAACGACGGCGCAGTGCACCCACGCCGCACCGGCGCACCACCAACTGGAATCCTGGGGCGATGCAGAGCCGAAAAGTGGCCATTACAGCCTGATGCAGCCGACCATTGCTCCGCTGTTCGACACCCGGCAGGCCGAGCATTCGCTGCTCGAATGGGCCGATAGCGCCAACCTCAATCGCCAAGACGAACAACCGTACTATCAATATCTGAAGTCGCACTGGGCGAGCGATCTGTTCGCCAAACAATCCAAATACAGCACGCCTGCCGCTTTTTGGGACATGAGCCTGCACGATGGCGTGTTTGAAATGCCCGCTTCCACCGTCGCAGTTTCCTTTAATTCGGCTACATCCCTCAACGGCGCCGGCGTTACCCAACCTGCATCCTCCGAAATCGAAATTGCTTTTTACGAAACGGTCAACATCGGCAACGGCCAATATGCGCACAACCCCTGGCTGCAGGAAATGCCCGATCCGGTGCATCGCACGGTTTGGGGCAACTGCCTGAGTATTCCTGTTGAATGGGACGGCGTGAACAATATCAACGGCTGGAAAGGTTTGAACGACGGCGATCTGGTTGAAGTGGACGTCAACGGCGTGAAACACACTTGCACCGTAGTAAAAACCTTCGGCCAGCTGGCCGGTACAGTGGCTATCGCCCTCGGCGGCGGCCGCGAAAGCGGTGGCTGCGGTGTCGGATTTGGCGTAAATGTCAACCCCTGGCTGCC